>NZ_CAUPMI010000002.1:0-156282 GCF_963512375.1 uncultured Anaerococcus sp. | reverse complement strand
AGAAAAGTAAAATTAATTTCCTTTTCTCCTTGACTTTTGTTAGCAGGTTTTTGTGTCTGGATTTGGGGTACAATAATGTTGACTAGTCGGAAAGCGAAAAAGTCCCTTCGTGAGTACAGAACGGTAGAGGTGTCTACCTGGGCGACCTTTTTATATGGTTTTACCATAAAGAGTGGGAGTTGATGATGAAAAAGCACTTGTGAAGGAATCATGCTAGCAGATAATGCTATGCACCTGGGGTGCTTTTTTCTTTTTATTTTTCTTGACAGGCGTATTAAAGGGCGTATAGTAGTTATTAGAAAGGAGGTATTGCCTTTGAAGAAGAAAGACTTAATAAAAATTATACTAAGTCATGGCGGAAGTTTTGTTAGACATGGTTCAGACCACGATATTTATCAAAATGCTCAAGGTAATAAAAAAACACAATTACCTAGACATAATGAAATAAATGAAATCACCGCTAAAAAAATTCTTAAGCAGTTAGGGATTAGACCCTAATTGCTACCCTTAGGGGTAAGGCAATATAATTATATAGGGAGGATTTATGACAATGGCACAAGATGTTAAAGCATATCCGATTTACCTTAAAAAAACGAATAAAGGGTACGCAGTATGGAATGATAGTATACCAATAGCTACACAAGGTGAAGATTTAGAAGAAGCTTTGTATATGGCTAAGGATGCTATTGAATTGATGGCTTATGATGCTTTCTGTAATGGAGAAACGATTATTGAGCCTGATGAAGATGAGGGAACAGAAGATCAATACGACTTTAAAAATTTTGTTGTTTGTGATTTAGGAAGATATTTTAGATTAGAAAATGACACTAAAGTAAAAAAGAATTGCACCATACCAGAATTTTTAGCTAAAGCTGGAGAAAGCAGAGGGCTTAATTTTTCAAAAATTTTAACTTATGCTCTTGAAAAAGAATTAAAGTTAGTATAGAATAAAGACAAAGGCAATACCACTAAACCACTCAGAAATGGGTGGTTTTTTGTGCTTATTTTTAAATTGCTGATATATAGGGGCTAAGTTAATTTCTTTAGAGGGGTAATTATATACCTAAGAAATTTAAAGGCCTTAAAACGCAAAATACGAAGCATTGTTGAAATTTCAATGTTTATTTTTTATGTTTATTTATTTTTTTATATATATTGGCTTTGTGTGGTATTTATCGTAAAAACTAGCAAAAAAGTCTTGACATATATATACTACTAGTAGTATACTAATATTAAGATAAGAGATACAAAATAAATAAAAAAATAAAGGAGATCAAAATGAAAGAAATTAAAGCAGTAGTAAAAGTAGAAGACATAATTGAATTATTTGAAGATGGTGAAGAAATTGTAAGAGTAGAAATTGATAAAGACGGTTGGAATGCGGTTTTAAAAAATGAAGCAGCTGGCTATGAAGATACAATTTATAAATTCGATTTAGAAAAAAATGATTTTGAAGAATGTGAAGATGTAGAAAATTATAAAGAGTGGCTAAATGATTCTTTTAGACAAGAAATAGAAGTAGAAGATTATACAATAAATATACAATTTGCATAGATAGTAGCCCCTTAATTGGGGCTAGAAAGTTAGTACATATATAAACATAAAGGAGATTAAAATGACAAAAGATATTTATAAAGATATTGATGTAAATGTAAGTGGTCAAGATTTGTTAGATATGTTTAGAGAGGTTGACTACGATGGAAAACCTGAACACGAATCAGTAAGGCTTGAAATCAATGAAGATGGCGAATACCACTTTGTTGATGATAATTGGGACGAAGATGATGATACAATTTATACTCAAATATACGAAAGAAGTGAGTGGTTAGAAGACCCTAACGAAGAAGTTATAATGGAGTATTGGGTACATGCACTTAATGAATTTTATCGCCACAATCCTATAGAGATAGGTACAGACAGATACACTAAAGAAAACGAAGAAGAGTATATTGTAGAACATAAAAGATTGTGGATTGCTTTTTATTAAAGCAGTGGTGGGGAATTTGGTATAAAAAAAGCTCTCACATGGAGAGCTTAATTGCCCCGCTAATGCGGGTATAAAATTTATTACCCTTAACTTATAAAAATTAGGGTCACCTCCGCTAATGCGGATAACTTATAACTTAATTATAATACGAAAAATAAAAAATGTCAAGGAGGTGAATTTTGACTGAAGGAAAAGCAAGTGAAGCTCAAAGGCGAGCAACAAAGAGATGGGAGAAGAACAATCCTGAGAGAGTGAAGTATTTAAGAAATAGAACTGCTGCAAGAACTTTTGTTAGGCATTATGCAGATGAAGAAGATATAGAAGAGTTGCTGGAGATCTTTAAGAAAGAAAATCCTAACTACAAACTTTAAAAAGGTATTGGTAGATGTGAGTAAAGCAAAAACAGTAGAAAGAAATATAGTTAAAGTTAATAATAGATACTATGTCAAGTGTAGTATCGCTGGAAAGCTTGTAAATTTTGGCTCTTATGAAACTTTAGAAGAGGCTAGAAAAGTTAGAGATGAAGCGGAGAAGAGCAGACCAAGTAGGTCTGAGTTGATGAAAGAGAAGAATGCTGAAAGGCTGAAAAATCTTAAAGAAGAACTTATTGGCAAAAAATATGGGATGCTTACGATACTTGATGTTTATACGGAGTATGTAGGTAAGCAATTATTTTATAGGCTATCTTGCAAGTGTGATTGTGGCAATATGACTAATCCTTTTATGCAAGCCGTGGTAGGCAAGAGTGCTGAAAATGTATCATGTGGATGTTATCAGGGCAAATCAGGTACAAAGGTGTTAGATACTTACTTATACAAGGGTACCAGGGTTAGCAATTTGCAAAGAAAAAGTAAAAGCAGGTCTGGAGTCAAGGGAGTATCTAAAACTAAGGCTGGAACTTACACAGCTAAGATAACCTTTCAAGGTAAAGAGAGATATTTAGGAACTTATAAGACCCTTGAAGCAGCTAAAGAGGCTAGGCGTGAGGCTGAAAAGAAGTACTTTTACCCTATAATCGAAGAATTTAATGAGCAAGCAAAGTACAAGATTGAGATTAAAAATTCTGATTCTGGAAAAAAGAAAAAGAAAGCAAAGCGTAAAAAGAAAGAAATCAAAATAGGCGATCAATATAATGAGCGGACTGTTATTGATAAAGGGAGCAAAGCAGGATATAGCCTCTGTAGGTGTTCATGCGGTACTGTAAAGGAAGTTAATGACATAAACTTAAAGTACAATAAATCTAAATCATGTGGTCATCTTAGAGGTCCAAAAAAATCTAAACAGTAAAAATGAATAAATAAAAGGGAGGCTTGAGCCTCCTCTTTTGTTACGTCTTATTGTTACGCTTAATTGATGTTTTATGACGTCTTATGATTTTAGACTTATCAAGAAGCGGTTAATTTTACGCCTCCTGATGTCTCTTGATTTGTTTGGTGGAGATGACGAGAGTCGAACTCGTGTCCGTGATAGCCTCACTTAAGACATCTACAAGTTTATTAAGTTTTAAGTTTTCGCATAAAAAATAAAAAACTTACAAAAAGCTTTTATGCTAGCTTCATCATACTAAATATAACTCAAAGCTTTGTTATATCAGTTGCCGTTTAATTATGAAACGAATATTAAACCAACGACAAGCCTAATATTCATTGCTATCCTATTGACTAGGCAGCTAGTGCGAAGTTTGCTTCGCTATTGTTATTTGCGTTTATATTTAATTATCAATTTACGTTTTGATTTACGACTTGCAATCAAAAGCTCTTCAATCACGTCGAAACCAAGGCATCCCCATGTACTACAATTATACTAATAATATAAGTCTTGTCAAAAAGTGGGATTTTATGTAAAATATAAGTAGAGAAAAGGTTTTCTAGTTATAATTCAAAAAAATGGGTATAAATAGAAAAAGAACTTAAATCATAAATCTAGGAGGTCTTATGAGAAACGCAAATAATACCGCAGCAATGCTTTTAGCTGGTGGTCAAGGTTCAAGGCTTAAAGCCTTGACAAGGGAAATGGCAAAACCTGTTGTACCTTTTGGTGGTAAATACAGAATTATAGATTTTGCCCTAAGTAACTCAACAAATAGTGAGATTAAAGACATTGGTGTTTTAACACAATATAAACCTCAACTACTTAACGAACACCTAGGAATCGGTACAGCCTGGGATTATGATAGAAACTTTGGTGGCCTTAGAATACTAACACCTTACTATACAGAAGAAGGTGGTAGATGGTTTGAAGGAACTGCTTCAGCTATTTATGAAAATATAAATTATCTTGATCAAGTAAATCCTGAATACGTACTTATTTTATCAGGTGACCATATTTATAAGATGGACTATAGAAAACTTCTTGATGTTCACAAAAAGAAGGGCGCAGATGCAACTATAGCTGTAATGGAAGTTGATTGGGATGAAGCTAGCAGATTTGGTATTATGAATACCGATGAAAATGATAAAATTGTTGAATTTGAAGAAAAACCAGAAAATCCAAAATCTAACTTGGCTTCAATGGGTATTTATATTTTCAATTGGAAGGTATTAAGAAAAGAATTAATTGAAGATTATGAAAATAAAGAATCTACAAATGACTTCGGCCATGATATTATACCTAAAATGCTAAACCAAGGATCTCCTCTATATGTTTATAAATTTGACGGATACTGGAAAGATGTTGGTACTGTAAGAAGTTACTGGCAAGCAAACCTAGATCTTATTGATCCTAACAACGAGCTAGATATTTATGATGATAATTGGAGAATTTATACAAAATCACAAAACCTTCCACCACACAGAGTTGGATTAAAGGCTGATCTTAAAGATACACTAGTAAATGAAGCATGCATAATAGATGGAAAGGTAAATCACTCTGTATTATTCTCAGATGTTGTAATAGAAGAGGGTGCAGAAGTTTATAATTCGGTTTTACTTAACGGTGTAAAGGTAAAATCTGGAGTGAAAATATATAATTCTGTAGTAGCAGAAGATATGGAAATCTCTGAAGATATAGGTAAAGAAAATGATGATAAAGTTTATCTAGTCAGCAGTGAAGGCATAGAGGAGGAATAATATGGAAAGTGTTGTTGCATTAGTATATAGTTCAGATTTTAATGAACAAAATTATGGACAGTTGTGTAAATATAGACCTGATTATATGCTACCATTTGGCGGTAGATATAGGATAATTGACTTTGCTTTATCAAACTTAGCAAACTATGATGTAAATAGGGTTGTTCTTTATGCTGGAAGTAAATTAAGAAGTCCTCTAGATCATATAGGCAATGGTAAAAGCTGGGAATTAAATAGGAGAAATGGCGGTTTGATGCTAAATCCAGTAAATCCTGATGCTAAACATCCTAATAGTGAAGTTGAGACATATTATGACACTATTAAATATTTCCAAGACCATGAGTTTGATTATGTATACATTAAAAACCCAATGTATATATCAAAACCAGATATCAATGATGCAAAGGAAAAAATGGCAGAAGAAAACTTGGATTGCCTAATTTTTTCAAATAAAATAATAGATAAAGATGGGGAATACCTAAATCAAGCTATAATTAATTCTGATGATGAAGGAAAACCTGTAAATGTAGGTCTAAACTTAGGAATTACCGATGAGATAGATCTTTTCCTTGGTTCTATAATGATGAAAAAAGATAGCTTCTTAAGAGTTCTAAGACATGCTATGCAAAATAATAGTGCAAATTCTATGCTTGCAGCTATCTTTGATTATCCAGGAAAATTAAATATTGATTTCTACAGACAAGAAAAAGAATTTGAAATCATAAAAGATATAAATTCATTCTATGAAGCAAATATGAAATTGCTAAATAAAGAAATTTTTGATAAACTATTCTATGAAGATGGCCTAGTTTATACTAAATCTAAAGACGAACCATCAACATCTTATACTAAAAATTGCGAAGTTAAAAATTCACTTATAGCCAATGGAGCTATTATAGAAGGTGAAGTAGAAAACTCAATAATCTTTAGAGGAGCCAAGGTTGGTAAGGGAGCAATAATTAGAAATTCAATTATTTTCCAAGATACAACCATAGAAGATGGCGCTATTCTTAACTTTGTAATAACAGATAAGGGAACAGAAATAGGACATGATGTAAGGCTATTTGGTAATAGATCAAATCCTTACCTAACAAATAAAAACGAATCACTTGAACTAAGGAGCTAAAGATGAATATACTTTTTCTTACTAGTGAATCAGTACCATTCATAAAGACAGGGGGCCTAGCAGATGTTGCTGGTGCCCTTCCTAAAGAACTTAAGAAAAAAGGCGTAGATATTAGAGTAGTTTTACCTCTTTATAAGAAAATCTCTGAAAGCTACAGAGAAAAGATGGAAAAAATTACAGAATTCTATGTAGATTTAGATTGGAAGCACCAGTATGCAGGTGTTTATCAACTTGAATGGGATGGAGTTACTTACTACTTTATAGATAACCTAGAATATTTTGATAGGGATGGACTCTATGGTTTTGGCGATGATGCCGAAAGATTTATATTCTTTTCAAAAGCCTGCACCCTATTACCTAAAGAAATAAACTTCAAACCAGACATCATTCATTCAAATGACTGGCATACAGCTATGGTAAATGTATTTGTAAATGACTATAGGATTGGCGATCCTTATTATGATGATATAAGAACCCTATTTACAATCCACAACCTCAAATACCAAGGTGTATTTGATTCTGAAAACCTAAGACTAGCTGGTCTTGATGGAAGATATTTTAATGAAAATGACCTTAAATTTTACGATGCTATAAACTTTATTAAGGGAGGTATAATCCATGCCACCCATGTAAATACTGTATCAGAAAATTACGCAAGGGAAATCCAATATCCATTTTATGGCGAGGGCCTTGACGGGGTCATTAGACAATATAATTACAAGCTAGATGGTATAGTAAATGGAATAGACTTTGATGTTTGGAATCCAAAAACAGATCAAAATCTAGCAAAGAATTATGATGTTGATTCAATTGATGATAAATACGCTAATAAGGCTTATTTACAGGAGCTTTATGGTCTTCCAGTTAGAGCAGACGTTCCAGTTTTAGGTATTGTATCAAGACTTAACGAAATGAAGGGTCTAGACTTGGTAAGATACATACTAGATGAGTTATTGCAAGAAGATATTCAGCTAGTAGTCCTAGGTACAGGCGACTATACTTATGAAGAGATGTTTAAATACTTTGAATGGAAATATCCTGACAAGGTAGCAGCAAGAATATATTATTCTGATAAAGAATCACATGATATTTATGCAGGTTGTGACTTCTACCTGATGCCATCAGTATCTGAACCATGCGGTATAAGCCAGCTCATAGCTATGAGATACGGTACTTTGCCAATTGTAAGAGAAGCGGGTGGACTAAAGGATACAGTTATACCTTATAATGAATATACAGGCGAAGGAACAGGATATTCCTTTGAAAATATTAATGCTCATGAGTTGTTATTTGCTATAAAGAATGCTGTAAATGTTTATAATACAAACGAGCAAGCCCATAGGAAATTAATAACAAATGCTATGAGTCAAAACAATGACTGGGAAATGTCATCAGAAAAATATTTGAAACTATACGAAGAGATTAAAGCTTAAGAGAAAAGATGAAGACGAATAAGGAATTAATTATAAAGAGGATACAAAGTTTTTTGTATTCTCTTTATGCGAAAAACATTAAAAACGCAAGAGTTAATGAAGTTTATGATTGCCTGTGCAGGTATATGATGGAGATAATCGGAAAAACCTGGGTTAAATCAAAAAAAATACGTGGTGATTTGGATTATTATATCCTAAGCTTTGAGTACCTACCTGGTAAATTAATAGATAGAAATATTCATAGATTAAAAATTAAAGATGAAATATCTGAAGCCCTTGAAGAGATGGGCTTTGATTTTGATGAAGTACTTGCTTGCGAAAAGGAAGCTGACCTGGGCATAGGTGATATCGGTATAGGATCATCTGCCTTAATAAATGAATTAGCAAATCAAAAAAAACGAGCAGTAGCTTACGCTCTAAGATATGAAAATGGGAATTTGAAGCAAAAAATTGTCGATGGTAGACAAGTTGAGTACTCTGATTTCTGGCTTGAACAAGGTTCAAATTGGGAGCACAAGAAATCATTCTCTTATATACTTAATATAGATGGGAGAAAAAATAAATCTATAGCCTATGATATGCCTATATTAAGTGATGATTCAAGTTTCGTAAATACACTTAGACTCTTTAAATCAGAAGCCCTAGATGCTATAAATATCGAAGACTTCTCTAGAGGTGATTTTCTAAAAGCCTATGATGACTATGTAAATATTAACTCTATTAACAAATTTCTTTATATAGACGATTCTACTTACGAAGGAAAGCTTCTTAGATTAAAGCAAGAATATTTTTATTCTGTAAGTGCAATTAGAGATATTTTTAGAAGACAAATCAAAAAACATGGATCTGTAGAAAACATAGAAAAAAATATAAAAATATTTTCTCATGACATTCATCCTACACTTGCTTTGGTTGAATTTATTAGATTACTTACAAAAGAATATGATTATTCTTTAGATAAAGCTATAAGTATTTCTAGAATAGTTTTTGATCATGTTGCCTTCTCCATTACAGATGATGGAGTGGAAAATTATGACATAGAGATGCTTAGAAGGATAAATCCCGAAATAATGGATATGATTTTTGAAATACAAAAGTACCTTCAAATAATAAATCATGAAGCTAGTCTTATAAGAGATGGCAAGGTTAGTTTTAGAAATATTAATAAATATCTATCTAATAAATATAACTACCTTTCAAAAATAATATCTGATAGTAGGAAAAATGATATAAACCATTCTTATTTAAACTATGGCACAGATAGGATTTTATATAGTGAATCAGGCAATACTGGCTTATTAAATACTTTAAGAGACTTTGGTATTAACTCCCTTTCTTATGAAGAAATTAAAAAAATTAATAAACTTAAAAACAATGATTACTTCATTAGGTCTTTGGATAAAGTAAAGTATAGTAATAAAGGTAAGCTTGCGAAAATTGCAGAAGAATCAACTTCTGACCTAATTAATCCATATTCAATGGTAGATGTTCAGATTTCTCTAATGCATGAAAGTAAAAGGCAAATACTTAATTGTCTCGCAATAGCATATAAGTATTATATGCTTAAATATAATAGCAATTTAAGACTTACACCTACGACATATGTATTTTCAGGTAAGGCCAATGAAGGCTACTTCATGGCGAAAGAAACTATTAAGTTCATACTAGCCCTAAAGAAGATGATTGATAAGGATAAATTTATTAGGGAAAAGATAAAGATTGTATTTTTTGAGGATTTGGATGTAGAAAAAGTTAAATTTTTACTAGCAAGTGCAGATATTTATACAAATCTAACCTTAGCAAGTCTTGATAATCAAAATTTCCATATACTAAATTCTATATTCAATATGTCAAACATTTTAACATCAAAGGGTGGCATAGTAGACAATCTTAAAGAGGAGAATGCTTTTTATAAGTTCGGACCAGAATTTAAGACCTTAGAACAAATAAATAAAGAAAATTCCTATAATGCAAATGAATTTTACTATAATAGTGAAGTTGTTAAATTCACAATAGACAATCTTCTCAATGAAGATTATTCGAATTTCCCATATAATTTTAAACTAATCTATGACCAACTTCTTATGTATAATGATTCTTTTAAAATTTTCTATGATTTAGAAGATTTAATAAATACAAGAAAAATCATGGAGGAAGATTACTTGGATGTGAATAAGTGGGTTAACAACGAACTTGAAAATATATTATGGGCGAATAATTTTAGATTGGATAATGTAATTAATAAAGCCTATGACTTTAACTAAAGAAAAAATAAAATTAACTTATGAAGATATAAAAGATATAAAATTAGGAGCAAATTATAACAAGTCCTACACTGAATTTAGGGTATTTGCGCCAGATAGAAATAAGATTGACCTAGTACTAACTGATGACTATAAGAAAGTCAGAAGAGATATTTATCCCCTAAAAAAAGATGAAATGGGAATATTTTCTCTAAGACTAGAAGGTGATTTTGATGGATACTTTTATAACTATATTGTAGAAGATGAATTTGAGGTGACAGATCCTTATTCATACTCAGCATCTATAAATTCGATCTATTCTGCTGTAGTAGACTTAAAAGATACTGATCCTGAAGGATTTAGAGACCTTGAAATACCTAGTATCAAAGAAAATGATGCTATTATCTATGAAATGAGTATAAAAAATTATACAGCAGATAAGTCAAGCGGAGTTTTTAACAGAGGAAAATACCTAGGTCTTAGTGAGAAAAACACTAAATATAAAAATATTAAAACAGGTCTTGATAATATTCTTGAACTTGGAATTAGTCATGTTCAGATATTACCTTTTTATGACTTCATAACAGTTGATGAAAGAAGTGATGCATTTTTTGATGATGACAACTACAATTGGGGATATGACCCAGAATTGTATTTCGCACCAGAAGGGTCCTATGCATCCAACCCATGGGATCCAAAATCAAGAATAAGAGAAGCAAAAAATATGGTTAAGTCCTTCCATGAAAATGGAATAGGGGTAATCATGGATGTGGTATTTAACCACACTTATAAGACAATAGACTCAAATTTGAATACACTTGCTCCTAATTATTATCATAGGACAAATCCTGATGGTTCATTTTCAAATGGATCAGGTTGTGGTAATGAAGTTGCAAGTGAGAATCCCTTTGTTAGAAAGTTAATAATAGATTCCTTAGTTTATTGGGCCAAGGAATATAAGATTGATGGCTTTAGGTTTGATTTAATGGCTCTGATTGATTTAGACACAATGAAACTTGCAATTAAAGAACTTAAAAAAATCAACCCTAACATTCTAATATATGGTGAGCCTTGGATGGCACTAGGTTCAACTTTAAGCTATGATTTGCAAATTTGGAAGGGGGCACAAAGGTCAAATAACTTTGGTGTTTTCAATGATACTTTTAGAGATGCAATAAAGGGTGATGTAAATTCCTATGGTAAGGGATATATCCAAGGTATTTATTCTCTTAAAAAGGAAATTGAATTAGGAATAGCAGGATCAATAAATTATTCTGAAGACAGGATAGGTTTTGCAGATGATGCTAATGAGACAATCAACTACTTTAACTGTCATGATAATTTGATTTTATATGACAAATTATCAATTTCGCTGGACAGTACAGAAAATATTGACTCATATGTCAAATTAGCAATGGGCATAGTTATGCTATCTTTTGGTAAACCATTTATATATGAAGGAAATGAGTTTAATCATAGCAAGAAAAATGATGCAAACTCATATAATTCGCCATTGTCTATAAATGCTATCAACTGGCAAGAAAAGGAAGCAAATTACGACTTGTTTGAGTATACAAAGGAGCTAATAAACTTAAGAAAATCAATAGATGTATTTTCTTATACAAGCGAAGATCTAATAAGGGAGAAGCTAAAATTTATTGATGGTCTAGATGATTCTATAGTTGGTTATTTACTGGATAATAAGTATTTAGTATTCATTAACGCTAATTGTAATGATATGCATATAAGTTCGGATATTTTAAGATCATCTATTGATAATATAAATTCTAAAAAAATTGAAAAAGTTTTTGATAAAGAGGGTAAGAATAATATAGGTATTGATATAGAAAGTGGACTTAGTTTAGATTCACTGTCAGTAAATGTATATAAAATAGGAGAAGCAGATGGACTATAAGAAAAATTTTGAAACTTGGTACAATGATGATAGGTTTGATGAAGAAACAAGAAAAGAACTTGAAGCTATCAAAGATAATGATGAAGAGATTAAAGATAGGTTTTATCAATCTTTAAAATTTGGTACAGCAGGTCTTAGAGGAAAACTAGGAGCTGGTACTAACAGGATGAATAATTATATGGTAGCTCAAGCAACCCAAGCTTTTGCAGATACAATCGCAGAAGGTGGGGAAGAAGCTAAAAAACGTGGTGTAGCAATTGCTTATGACGTTAGACACATGTCAAAAGAATTTGCTAAGATTACTGCTGAAGTATTTGCTGCTAATGGAATAAAAGTTTATATCCACAAAGAAATCCAACCAACACCAGTATGCTCATTCACTATAAGAGAGCTTAATTGTGTTGCTGGTGTAATGGTAACAGCTTCACACAACCCAAGAGAATATAATGGTTACAAGGCTTATAATGAAGAAGGTAGCCAAATAATGGATGAGACTGCTAATAAAATTTTAGGCTACATCGCTGACCACCAAGACTTTTTTGAAATAAAAAGACTAGACTTTGAAAAAGGCCTTGAAGATGGAATAATTGAGTATGTAAGCGATGAATTACTAGAAAAATATGTATCACTAATCAAAGATTGTACAATCCATGATGAAGGAATTGATAAGGATATCAGCGTTGTATATTCTCCACTTAATGGTACTGGAAATAAGTTAGTTAGAAGAATACTTAAAGAAAGAGGATTTACAAATATTCACGTAGTAAAAGAACAAGAAAATCCTGACCCTGACTTTACTACAGTAGGTTATCCAAACCCAGAAGATCCAAAAGCTTTCAAATATTCTGAAGAATTAGGAAAAGAAACTAAGGCTGAATTATTACTTGCTACAGACCCAGATGCAGATAGGTGTGCTGTAGAAGTATTAGATAAAGATGGTAGCTATAAGTTCTTAACTGGTAACCTAATAGGCTCATTACTTACAAATTATGTTTTATCTGGCCTATCTGAAAAAGGTGAACTTCCAGAAAATCCTGCAGTTGTAAAATCAATAGTTACTACAGATTTAGTTGCACCAATTGCAAAAAAATATGGAGTTGCTAAATACGATGTCCTAACAGGATTTAAAAATATCTATGATAAGGCAAATGAACTAGAAAGAGAAAATACAGGTAAATTTGTATTTGGTTTTGAAGAATCAATTGGATATAACTACAAAGATTTTGTAAGGGATAAAGATGCTGTTAACTCTGCTATGTTGATAACAGAAATGGCAGCTTACTACAAGAGCCAAGGTAAATCTTTAATTGACGTAATTAATGAAATTTACGAAGAACATGGATATTATTCAAATGAAGTTGTATCAATCACACTTGAAGGTGTTGATGGTCAAGAAAGAATAGCTAGAATAATGTCTGAAGTTAGAGAAAATCCTATCAAAGAAATTGGTGGAGATAAGATTGATAGCCTAATTGATTATCAAAACGATGATACAGGCCTACCAAAATCTAACGTATTAAAATACTTTTTCGAAGATGGATCTTGGGTAACACTTAGACCATCAGGTACAGAACCAAAAATTAAAATTTATGTTAACTCTATAGCTTCTAGTATGGATAAGGCAAAAGCCAAAAAAGATACTATTATTAAATTCATGGAAGATATAATAGATTCTATCCATTAAATATAAGGCCTCAGGTTTATCCTGAGGTTTTTCTATTTTATACTTGAAATTAAGATTAAAATATCATAATATATAGCCAAGGAGTATTAAATATATGGAAAACTTTTTTAATCTTATTGACAAAATATTTTCAATAAATGTATTTGGAAATTTAACTTTATATCAATTATTATCAACAATATTGAAGTATCTCTTTGTTTTTGTTGTTTTTTATTTCATATATTCTATTATCAGAATTATATATTACGATGTAAGAACAACACTAAAAAAAGAGCAAGAATATGATGCATATCTAAACCTAATAAATAAATATGATGGCTTCAACTTTGAAGTGCAAGAATATTATTTTTTAGGAGAGAATAATACAATAGGGCGTGATAAGAAAAATACAATAGAAATAAATGATAAATATCTTTCTAAGTTTCACGCTAGAATCTTACAAGATGAGGATATGTATTTCCTAGAAGATTTAAAATCTGCTAATGGAACATATTTAAATGATGAGAGAATTGAAGATGCCATAGAACTAAAATCGGGAGACGTAATCAGACTTGGCTCTCTAAAATTCTTGTTTGAACAGGATGAAAAAGATGTTTAAGAAATTAGATAATCCAGAAAAATCAATGGTACGCTCCAGAGCCAAGGCAAACATCTTATTATTTATATTTGAGTTTTTAAGCTTATCATTGGCTATGATTTTTAATATAGAAAACTTGACTAATATTGATTTTTATACCTATATAGCCATATTGATAGTTACCTTGCTAGTATCATTTTTAGTAGATAGGTTTACAAAGTCTGATAATATATTGTTATTGATTGTAAATATGCTATTTTCTATCGGTGTTGCAATAATATATAGACTTGACCCAAAGCTTGGAAGAAGACAATTACAATTTTATTTAGCTGGAGTAGTTTTGTTTTTTTTGACTTACTTTATATTAAAATTATTTAAGTTTTGGGATAAATTAATTTTGTTTTATGCTGGAGTATCAATAATATTGTTCATTCTTACTCTTGTATTTGGTACCTACTTAGGTGGAGCAAAGAACTGGATAGTTATTAAAAATATAATTACAATACAACCATCAGAATTTATAAAAGTACCTTTGGCTTTTTTTATAGCAAGTTTTTATGCGAATTTTAATAAAATCAGTTTAAAACCATTTGGTAGATACTTTATGAATTTTATAATTTACGTCTTTATAGGATTCCTATTCCTTCAAAAAGACTTGGGAACTGCGCTTATATTTTTTGGTACACTTATAGTAAGTCAGTTTGTATATGAAAAGGATAGAAGATTAATATTTATTAACATGTTTTTTATGATTGTAGGTTCAATCGTGGCTTATTTTCTATTTGGTCACGTTAGGATAAGAGTAAGCACTTGGCTTGATCCTTGGTCAGATATAAATGTTACAGGTTATCAGATAACCCAAGCTCTCTTTGCGACAGCAAGCGGTGGTCTATTTGGTACTGGCATAGGCTTAGGTCATCCTGATTATGTTCCAGTTGCTGAATCTGATTTCATTTTTTCTGCAATTTGTGAAGAGATGGGTATTTTCATGGGGATTGGTGTTGTTCTATTATTTATGATTCTAGTATACAGGGCCTTAAAAATTTCTTTGACCCAGCAGGTAAAATTCTACTCAGTCCTTGCTTTTTGCATAGGAGTATTATTTGCTTTACAGACATTAATAATATTAGGTGGAGTGCTTAAGATAATTCCACTTACAGGCGTAACCCTACCTTTTATAAGTCAAGGTGGATCTTCAATGCTCGCAGGTTTTATTCTTTTAGGATGCTTGCAATATTGTGGGGAAGAAATAAATCTTGGAGGGTCTAAAAATGTCAAACGATAAAAATATTAAGAAAAAAAGATCTTCTAATAAATCTATTATTGATAAAATAAAAAAAATAGAGCAAGATCAAAGGATAAAGGATAACTCAAGGCTAAAAGTTTTGTCAAAATCAACCTTAAATAAGAGACTTATTTTTATAATGGTTGTCTTTGTCCTATTGTTTATGCTACTGGCCTTATATTTGGTTTATTTTCAGCTGTTTAAGGCGAAAAAAATCGCGGATAATTCTAATAATAGAAGGTTATGGCTAAATGAAGATTTGATTCATAGGGGAAGTATATTTGATAGAAATGAAAATCTTCTAGTTTATAGTCAAGATGACGGTCAAGGAAAACAAGTAAGAATTTATAATTATCCTTTAGCCAGCGCAAGTGTCACTGGATATTCATCTAAAACCTATGGAAAGACTGGTATAGAAAAATCATATAATAGACAGTTACTAGCCTTATCAGATGAAAACTTCAGCCAATTTAGAAAAATGGTCGTAAAAAATGACACGGGAAACGACCTTCATTTAAGTTTAGATCAACATATACAAAATATTGTTTATGCTTATCTATCAAATTATAAGGCAGCTTGCGTGATAATGAAACCTAACACTGGAGAAGTATTAGCAATGGTTTCAACACCTACTTTTAATCCGAATTCTGTAGATGCTGATTGGAATAATTTGATACAAACTGACGATGGTAGGTTAATAAATAGAACTACTCAAGGTCTTTATAGACCGGGTTCTGCCTATAAAATTATTACAGCAACTTCTATAATAGACAATAAATTAAATCAGGAGTACGACGATACAGGTAATGAGGAAGTCCAAGGCTATGAAATTAAAAATTTTGGCGATCAAGTATTCGGACACCTTAACCTAAGAAGTGCTTTTATATACTCTTCAAACACCTATTTTGCCGCTAAGTCGAATGACTTAGGCAAAGAAAATCTTGCAAAGACAAGCGAAAAGTATATGTTTAATAAAAAATATGATTTCGATTTAGATGTAAATAAGTCCATAATACCTTTTGATGATTTAAATCAAGCGGACCTTGCCATGACAGGTTTTGGTTATGGTAAAACACAGATGACCCCACTTCATATGGCTATGATTACATCAGCTATTGCAAATGAAGGTGTGATGCTTAAGCCTAGACTTGTAAATAAAATCACAGATAAAGACAAGAAAACAGTCTATGAAGCTGAAGATGAAGTTTTATCTAAGGTTACAAGTAAGGACACAGCAGAAAAAATCATGGAAATGATGGTCGGAGTTGTAAATGAAGGAACAGGAAGAAAAGCCTATCTTGACTCAACCCAAATTGCTGGTAAGACAGGCACTGCTGATAAAAGTGATGGGAATTTAGATGCTTGGTTTGTTGGCTTTGCTCCTGCCTATGAGCCTAAATTGGCTATAGCTTTGTTAGTTGAAGATAGTCAGGGCACAGGGGGAGACATAGCTGCTCCAATATCAAGAAATATTATCAGAGATATTATCAATACCATATCTCTTGATTAATCACATAAGCTTATTTTTAATATTAGTCCAATAGTGATTTTTATTAAGAATGAGCTTATTTATTTTTTTAGAAGAAACTTTTATCCTAATTTTGTAGTCCTTAGTATTTAATTCTCTACCATCAAAAATAAATACAGTATGGTAATTGTCTCTTTTAGAAACTACAATATCAATGCTGGCATCATTAGGTAAGACGACTGGACATTTTAATGAATTATTCAAATTGGAATAAACAGGTGCAACAGGTGTAAGCTGAAAACCGTTTAGGGATTGGTGTAAAATAGCTCCATTGCTTGATAGGTTATAGGCAGTTGACCCATGAGGAGTAGAAATTATAAGACCATCTCCTGCATAAGATTCGATAAAGTTTCCATCTATAAAGACCTTAAGCCTTACAATTTGGTTTTTATTGGATTTAACGACAACCTCGTTTATAGCCTTAAATGACCTATTATTTACCTTTGATTCTAGCACAGTAAGCTCTTCAATTAAATAGTCATTTTTGGTAAATCTTTTAACAAAATCTTCAATAAGGTCTACTTCTATTTCCTGATAAAATCCTAAGTGTCCAGTATTTATTCCAATAAAAGGTATTTCAGAAAACTCGGATTGGTGGACAGCGCTTAAAAATGTTCCATCACCGCCAATAACCAAATTTAAAACAGCCCTGTCATCATAAGAAGTGCTTATAGTATATCCATACTTTTGAAAAATTTTTCTTGTTTTGTGAAAAATTGCATTACTATATTTTGATTTGTTTTTAAAAATGTTAATAATATTTGTCATATGATGTCCTCTCATATATCATTATAACATAGGAGTAGCCATGAGATATATAGAAATTAAGAATATTAATGAAAAAACTATAAAAACTTTACTAAAAAAGAATGAATTTTCTAAGAGAGCCATTAATAGATTGCTAAAAGATGGAATATTATTGAATGATAAAGAAATTAAATCAAATTTAAAAATCGAAAAAAATGATCTTATTAAGATACCAATAGACGAAGAAAATCTTGATTATGAACCTATCAAAGGAAAAATTAATATAAAATATGAAGATGAAAATTTATTGATAATTTCAAAAGACTCTAACATAACGGTAAATTCTAATGGACAAGTTAATCTTGCAAACTATATTGCTTATTATTTTAAGGAAAATCATATAAAAGCGAAAGTTAGGTTTATAAATAGGCTTGATATGAATACATCAGGACTTATAATGATTGCAAAAAATGCCTATGCACAATCTTTCTACCAAAAAGAAATAGAAGACAACGGGATTACAAAAAAATATTTAGCTTATGTAGAAGGAAAATTAAATATTGATAAGCTTTATAAAATTAAGCTTACTTATGACGAAAATTCAAAAAGATATGATCAAGCAGAGGACGGGAAATTGGCTATAACTTACTTCAAAAGTTTAGAGACTAATGAAAAATATTCTATAATTGAATGTGATATAAAAACTGGTAAGACTCATCAAATCAGATCTTCACTTAGATATTTAGGCCACCCGATAATAGGTGATAAATTATATGGCTCAACTTATGATCATGATAGGTTTTTACTACATTCTTATTATTTAAAATTTAATGTCTTTTTAAAAAAGGAAAGTATTACCATTAAAGATTATCCTGAATTTGAGGGATTTGTTGAGAAAATATGAAAATATTTTTCTTGCAAAAAAATCGAAAATATATTATAATAGGGTTATCCTAAGGACAAGGTCCAATTTAAACCTACAACTTTGATAAGGGATTGCGGAGTTCTAACTTTTATGACAAGCCTCCTTAGAGTGGAAGTCAGATGATTTTAGACAGCTTGCCCACCTTCACATACAGGAAGGTCTTAAAGTAAGGGCCACCTTAGGATAATTTTTTGTTTTAAAAAACTTATATTTGGGTAATAAGTAATAAGACTAAAATACAAAGGAGAATTATATGTCAATAGCAGATTATATTGAAAGTAGAGCGAAAGCTAAACAAAGAGAAATAAAATATGAAATTTGGAAAGCAAAAAACCGTGATAGCAGAATGAGAGGCCAAGGAGCCTTAGCAGGATTATTGGTAGGTGCTGCAGCTGGTTTATTACTTGCCCCAAAATCAGGTAAAGAAACAAGAGAAGACATCAAGGAAGCATTCAATGATACTGTAGATACAGTTAAAGAAACTACAAGTGATGTTATAGATCAAGCAAAAGATGGTTATGAAGATTTAAAATATAGAGCTTACACAGATCTTCAACCAATCAAAGATGGTATAGAATATAGTGCTGAAGTAGCTAAAGATACAGGCAGACAAATAAAAGATGCATCTAGAAATGTCAAAAATTCACTTACAGAAGGCGCAAAAGATGTCAAAGAAATAGTAAAAGAAAGCGCCGGAGAAATATCAAAAGTTGCTGATGAAAAGAAAGATGAAATCTCTAAAGAAACATCAGAAACAAAAGAAGTAGTTAAAGAAGATGCTAAAGAAGTTAAGGACGAAGCAAAAGAAACAGCTCAAAAGGTAAAAGAAAACGATAAAAAAGTAAGCCAAAACAAATAAAAGTCAAGGAGATCATAAATGCAAGTAACGATAGATTTTAATCTTCTCGGCAATATTATCATAACAATCTTAGCTATACTAGCCCTAGTTTTCTTAGTATTAGTACTAGTTAAAGTGAATAAATTGTTAGGAAGCGCTCAAAAAGTTTTAGATAAAAACTCAAATAACATAGATCAAGTAATTGAAAAATTACCTGATTTAACTAACCAAGCACACGATTTAGTTAATAATGTAAATGGCATTGTTACAGATCCTAATCTAAAAATGGCAATAGCAAAAGTTAACGAGACTATGACAAGCGTAAATAGCATAACTGATGATATAAAAGATACCGTTAATTATGTTGGAATAACTGCTGTTGATAGTGTCGATACTTTTGGAGCAGGTGTTGCATCAATTACTGATTATTCATCATTGATAATGGATGTTATCGATATTGTAAGGAATGTAATTGCAGGTTAAGATTTAAGCCATCAAAGTTGATGGCTTTTGTGCTGAATGGAGGAGTTATGGGACAACCAACAATCAAAGACGTTGCTAAGCTTGCAGGGGTATCAATATCTACTGTCTCAAGGGTTATGAACAATTCAAAACCTGTTAGCCCAGAGGCTAGGAGAAAAGTAGTTGATGCTATAAACAAACTAGATTTCAAACCTAATGAATTAGCAAGATCTTTAGTAATGAGAAAGTCTAATTTAGTAGGGGTTATTGTAAAGGATATAGGCATCGAGTACATGGCTCAGCTTATTAGAGGTATTGAGGAAATAGGAAGGGTGTATAAATACGATATCTTGCTATCATCTTCCTATGGAGAAGATAAGCAACTAGAAAACTCTATAGATTTCCTTGCAACTAAGCAAGTAGAAGGTCTTGTTATAATAACTGAAGATATATCTACAGAAGTATTGATGAAATTAAGAGAGACAAAAATTCCTTTTGTACTACTAGATAAGTATCATTCTTATAAGAATATCAAGACAGTTAAAATTGACTATGAGTCTGAAGAAAACAAGCTTATACAATCATTAATCCAACAAGGTCATAAAAAAATATTGTTTATTGCAGATAAAGAGCAAAACGTTATTAATGATTCTATGGTAAAAGGTTATGAAAGTGCAGTAGGAGCAGGCAATTCTCATATTCTAAGAATCGATGGAATTACAAGTGATGATGGATACAAAATGGCAAATCAGGCTGTAGATTTAATCAAAAAAGAATCAATTAGTGCAGTTGCCTGTGTAAACGATGAAATAGCTATTGGATTTATGAACTACTGTGTAGATAACGGAATAAAAGTTCCTGACGACCTATCAGTAGTTGGATTTGGTGATAGTAAAATTGCAAGTGTATATAGGCCAAAGCTTACAACAGTATCTATTCCTTATTACGATATAGGGGCAATATCTATAAGAGCTTTAATTAAGAGAATTAAGCAAGAAGGCGAGATTCTAGAGGATGATTGGGTTATTGATGCTCAAATTCATCAAAGAGAATCATCAAAAGTTATAAATTAATTAATTGTTAAAACAACAAAATAAAGTACAATATATATGAATAAATTTTTAGGAGGATTTTAATGGCAGAAAGAACAGTAGTAGTTACAAATGAAACAGGTTTACACGCAAGACCAGCAGCTTCATTAGTACAATTCGTAAAAAATTATCCAGGTGAAGTAACAATCATAAAAGAAGATAAAGAAGCAAATGCAAAGAGCATCTTCAACGTTATGAGCCTTGGCATTGCTAAAGGTACAGAAATCAAGCTTGTTGTTGATGGCGATGATGATGAAAAATTCGCCGATGAGCTTGTTGAATTTGTAGAAAACTTAGCTGAATAATATAAAATCTATAAAAGGATACTTTCGTAGTATCCTTTTTTTAGAATAAGACAAAGGAGAAATAGCATATGACTAAGACATATGAAGGTCTAAAAGCCAGTACAGGCTATGCAATTGGTAATATATACTTATTTACCAGAGAAGAAATTGAAATTGACAAAAGTAGTATTAGTGAAGAATTAAAAGCCTCTGAATTTGAAAAGGTTAAGGATGCTATAAATTCATATGTGGATGATTTAAGTAATTTAGATAATCCTACAGAAGCTCAAATTAATATAGCGAATGCCCACAAAGAATTGCTTCAAGATCCATATTTTTCAGATACAATTGAATCTAAAATCAAAAATGAATTAAAAAATAAAGAACAAGCCCTTGATGAAACAATTAGGGAAATGGTTGAAATAATGAGTGCTCTTGATGATGAATACTTAAAAGAAAGAGCGAGCGATTACCAAGATATAGGCTACCAAGTAATGTATAAATTAAAGGGAATCAAACCAAAAGATTTATCAAAGCTTGAAAAACAATCAATAATTATATCAAAAGAGCTAACACCTAGTGATACAGCAAATATGGATAAGGAAGCTGTAGTAGGTTTTGCAACCGACTTAGGTGGAAAAACAAGCCACACTTCTATTATAGCTCAAACTTTAGACATGCCTGCCTTAGTAGGAATGGGAGATGTTTCTACAAAAGTTGTAGGCGGAGAAAAAGCTATACTAGATGGCCATAAGGGAATTCTTATAGTTAATCCAAGTGAAGAAGAATTAGAAAAATATCAAAGTCTAATCAAGGAACAAGCTGAGAAGAAAGAAAGACTAAAGACTATAAAAGATAAGGAAGCTATCACAAAAGATGGAAAACATATAGAAGTATCAGCTAATATTGGAAATATTGAAGATTTAAAACTTGCTATAGAAAATGGTTGTGATGGCGTTGGCTTATTTAGAACTGAATTCTTATATATGGAAAATACTAATTTCCCAACTGAAGAAGAACAGTTCGAAGTCTACAAAGAAGCCACAGAAATGCTCGGTGAAAAACCACTTATCATAAGAACACTTGATATAGGTGGAGATAAGGGGCTTGATTATTTCAAATTCCCAGTAGAAGAAAACCCATTCCTAGGTTACAGGGCTATAAGACTTTGTCTAGATAAAGAAGATATTTTCAGGACCCAATTAAGGGCTTTAGTCAGAGCTTCTGCATATGGAAATCTAAAGATAATGATTCCATTTGTGGTAAACATAGATGAACTTAAGTCATCAATCGAATTAATTGAAGAAATCAAAAAAGACCTAGATCAAGAAGGCATAGCTTATAATAAAGATTTAGATGTCGGAATAATGGTAGAAACATCTGCATCCATAATAATGGCAGATAAATTTATTAAATATGCCGATTTCTTCTCAATTGGTACCAATGACCTTACCCAATATACTTTAGCAGTAGATAGAGGAAATGAAAATATAGCTCACATGTATTCAAACTACAACCCTGCTGTTTTAAGAGCAATTAAACATGTTATAGATGTATCTCATGAGGCAGGTAAATGGACAGGAATGTGTGGCGCCTTTGCTGGTGATACAGAAGCAACAAAACTACTTCTTGGATTAGGCTTAGATGAGTTTTCTGGTTCATCTGCAAAGATAGCTGAAATTAAAGATACTATCTTAAAATCAAGTCTTTCAGAAGAAGAGGAGTTTGCAAAAAAAGCAATAGATCAAGAGTTAACATGTGAAGTAGAAAAGATGGTAACAGAACATAACAAATAGATTTAAAGCAAACGAAGGTGATTTCTCATGCCTAATGACATAAAAAATACATTAGCACACACTAATATTTTCAAAGAATTAAATAAACTTGAACACATAGAGCAAATAGGATCTAGTAAATATAAGGTTCTTATGGATGGAAGGGCATATGTCTTTTCTCTTTATGGGCTAGAAGAATATGATAACATTAACAACGAGACCTATGTCAATGAAATATTAGAAAATGCTGGCCTTAATCCTCTTAAAATATACGAGAAGGGTATTATGCCTGATATCGAAAGGTCATATAAGATATATGAATTTAGGGATGAGATAGCCCTTAAAGATGTTCTTTCAAATTCAAGTAAAGAATTTAAAGAAGATCTTGGTGAAAAATTTGGTAGGGCCTTAAAGAGACTTCATTCCATAAAATCTGACCAAAATGTGGATTGGAAAAAAGAATTTCTAATTAAATCAAATCAAATTTTCTATAGGCATGGTCTTGGTGAAATAAAAGATGATGACTATATTTTAACTGATTTTATAAATGGAAATAGACATCTTACGGAAAATACGGCAGTTAATTTGCTTTATAAAAATATAAGTGATAAGAATATAAGAGTTTTTGACAAAAACAAGCTAGATTTAAGAGCTATTAAAAAATTAGAGTATGGGGATGGAATTGTAGATTTTGTTGAAATAAATAGAATTGCAATTGATTATCCAGAATTTGCAAAAGCTACCCTTAATTCATATCATGATTATAAAAAACCACCAAGAAAATTTTTCAGGCTATTAAGCCTTTATCAAGCAACTGCTATTCTGGAAGATTTAATAAATATTAGAAATAAAAAAGACTCTAGATTAACAGATGAAGAGATTAAAGCAATATTTGCTATGTATGATAATTTTAATAATATAGTCCCTGACTGGGCTATTTAGATAGGAGCTATTGTAAAATAGAGATTGTAAACCTATACTCAGACATTTTCTAAAAATTAAAACCTAGCAACTAAGCTTTAAGATTAATTTTCTTCAGGAAATGGGGATGGCTATAGTTTATTAATATTTTGCAATAGCTCTTTTATTATTTATTGAATAATTCTTCAATTTGTGATACGATTTTAGTATAATAAATGGAGTGAAAAATGAAAAAATACCTATTAATTTTATTGGGATCATTTCTGATTGCAGGCGGCTTGTATTTCTTTTTATTAAGCAATGATATAGCAGCAGGTGGCTTATCTGGTTTTGCCCTAGTTATTTCAACTGCATTTCCAGTTTTAAATCTAGGTATAGTAAACTTGATTTTAAACATTCTAGTTTTAATTGCAGGTGTGATATTTATTAATTTTGACTTTGCTAAAAAATCTTTAGTTTCATCGCTTGCAGTATCAGCATTCATCATTGTTTTTGAAATGCTTGTACCAGATGTATCCCTAAGTGATGATAAAATAATTAATATAATATTTGGATCTATAATTGTTTCTTTAGGTTTAGGAATTGTCTTTCATCATGAGGCTTCATCTGGTGGAACAGACTTAATAGCGGCTATACTTAATAGAAAGTTTGGCTTAGCTCTACATGCTTGTTTATTTATGGCCGATTTTGTAGTTGTATCTCTTTCAGCTATCTTATTTGGTATAGAGATGGCTTTGTATGCAACCTTAGCTATAATGATTCAATCTGTAGGACTAGACTATTTTATCCAAGGTTTTGGAAGGAAGATTGCAATTGTTGTTATTTCTGAAAAATACAAAGAAATAAATGACTGTATAATCAATAAACACGAAAGAGGAGTGACCATACTAAAAGGGGAAGGTGGTTTCTCTCATAGAAATCAAGAAGTCATTATGACTGTAACCACAGTTAGGAGATTTCCTTCAATAAAAGACGATATATTAACAATTGATGATAGGGCCTTTATATTCACCTATTCAGTTTCTGAAGTATTGGGTGAGGGCTTTACATTTGACTCATTAACATAGGAGAATGATATAAAACAATTTAAAATAAAAAGATTTACAAAAAATAAAGCCTACTTGCAAACAAGAATGGGAGATGCAGTAATCGACAAGGACCAGTTAAAGGGTTTAAAACAAAATGATTCAGTGGAAGCTTTTCTTTATAGAGATTTAAACAATGTATTAAGGGCTACAAGGGGTTTAGCTTATAAGATTGATCAGATATACTCATTAAAAGCTGTAGAAATTGACAAAAAAGGAGTCTACTTTGAGATAAAAGGAGGGCATATATTTCTACCTTTTGAAGAAAGAACTTATAAAATAATAAAGGATATGACCTATCCAGTAGCTTTTAAAGAAAAAGATGGCTATGTTTACTTAACAAGCAAAATCAGAGACTTATTAACCACTGATCATGACTTTAAAGAAAATGATACAGTAACAGGCAGAATCTACTCCATAAATAAGTCTATAGGTGCTTTTGTGGCTATAGATGAAAAATACGATAGTCTTATTAGAATTAAAGAATTATCAGGGGTCTATATAGAAGGTGAGCTAGTAAAGGCAAGAGTAAAAGAAGTGAAAAGTGATGGAAAAATTGAATTATCACTAAGAAAAAGAGCTTATCTTGAAATAGATAATGATAGCGACAAAATTTTAGATTACTTGTATGAAAATAAATCTGTTGCACTTTCTGATAAGTCATCACCTGAGAAAATTTACTCATATTTTGCAATGAGCAAAGCTTCCTTCAAAAGAGCGATAGGTAGGCTTTATAAAAATAAAGATATAATAATATACAAAGATAGAATTGAACTAAACGAAAGGTAAATATGGAAAATAACAACAAATTATTAGCTGAAGTAAATGGCAAAAAGATTTATGAACAAGATGTTTATAATTTCATGGCCAACATTGAACAAAATCAAAGATTTCAAAATGAAGAGGGCATCAAAATTCTTACTGATGAAATGGTAAATCAAGAAATACTTTTAGTAGATGCTTATGAAAACAAATTTGAAGAAGATGAAGAGTTTCAAAAAGAGCTTAATTTAGTAAAAGATAATATGCTAAAAAATTATGCTATGCATAAAATTTTTAGCAACATAAATGTAGATGAAGATGAAGTGGAAAAATATTATGAAGATAATAAAAAATTATTTTCACCTAATAAATTATATCAAGCAAGTCATATTTTGATTGACTCTGAAGATAAGGCTAATGATGTATATAATGAAATAACTGAAGGATTAGATTTCAAAGAAGCGGCTAAGAAATATTCTAAGGATCCTTCAGCAGCTAGTGGTGGTTCTTTAGGAAAATTCCCTGAAGGAGTCATGGTAAAAGAATTCCAAGATGGATTAGATGCCCTAGAGGTTGGAGAGATTTCTAAGCCAGTTAAATCTCAATTTGGGTATCACATTATAAAACTTGAAGATGTTGAAAATGAAAAAGAAAAAGCTTTTGAAGAAGTAAAGGACCAAGTATATCAAACATATACTATGATGAAAAGACAAGAAAAATATCTTGAAAAAATAGCTGACCTTGCAAAAAAAGTTGAGGTAAAAAAATATTACTAGGAAGTTCTTATGGGAAACGAAAGTGGAAATTCTAATCTAAAAAAATATATAGATCAATTAAAAATTGAGATTAAAAATAAAGAAGAACTTCCAAATATTTTAGATGCAATTGTTCAGACTGCAAGAAAAAATGCATGCATAGTTGAAGAACTTGAAGATTCCTACTATATAAAAAAGGGAGATAAGCCCATAGCTCTTTTACATCTGAACATAGATAACCAAGCGAGGGTATTATTTGATATCTATGATGTAGATGATGAGGAATCTATAGTTAGTAAATCTAATATTAATATTGTTGCTTCAGCTGTATTAATTAATTATATGTTAAAATTTTCGGAAGAATCTTTTGACGTTTTAATTACAACAAATAACATTCAGGATAAGTCAACAGACTATGCACTAGTTAGAGAAAGTTTAAGGTGTAATAATATAATTAACCTTAATTTAAGGCAAGATGATTGCCTAGCTGATGAATTTTCATCGCTTATTTTGTCTGTAATCAAAGTACCTATTAAAAGGTTTAAGGTTGACTATGACTTTATCACTTATAGGTTATCTATAAGTGATCTTATAGGTGGTCGTTCTGGAGAAAATATCAACAAATTAAGACTTAATTCTATCAAGTTAATAATGGGTATATTTAGGAAGATGAAGGCGAAAGTTGACCTTGAGATGGTAACAATTACAGCAGGAGATAGGTATGATAATATACCCTCTTATGCTGATATTGATTTTGTGATAAATTCATCTTATGAAAATGAGCTTTTAAATATCTTTGAGATAATAAAAAATGAAGTTATAGAAAAAAATCTAAGGTATGAACCAGATATGCAACTTATATGTCATAAGATTGATAATAAAAACATAGACCCTATAAATACAGAATCATATAATCATTTAGCATCTTTGATTGAACTATTACCGACAGGGACCTTTGCCGTAAATAGTATCGATAATCAAACTATTTCATCAGCTAACCTAGCAACAACAAAATCTATAAAAAATTCCATAAATTTAATTTTAGTGTTGAGGTCATTAACAGAGGAAAGCATGAATCAAATGCTAGAGAAAACTATACTAGCAACAAAAATATCTGGTTCAAAATTTATGGAAAAACTTTTGATACCAAGATGGAAAAATACTAGTGATGGACTTAAAGAGTGTTTTAAAGCTTCTTATAGAGAGCTTTTTGATGATAATCTAGATGTGGTTAAAACTCAATATTCACTAGACTCAAGTATAATATTTGATAAGGTAAATGTGAACATTGTATCATTAGGGGTAAAATATAAGCAAGATGATGAATATTTTCATAGTCGTATAGATGATATAGAAAAAATCATAGACTTAATTGAAAAGGTGTTATCTAATTTGAGAAAAAGTAAGGAGAATGTATGACTGAGGTTTTAAATCTTCATGGTCATGAAGTAATCTTTAATAAAAATAAAGGAAAAGCTGTAATTGAAATCGATTTAGGTGATGATACTGATGAATGTCTTTTAATAGATATATTTAGTGTTGATCAAAAGGAATACATAGCTTTGCTATCAGGAGAATCTTCAGATATTTATATATTTAATTATACTGATATCTATGATAGTGAGGATATTGACTTATCAATGATTGAAGATGATGATGAGATGGATGAAGTCTATCACTTGTTCTCTCATTATTGGACTGATGAGATGATTGATGATCTAATTGATGAATATAACGAGGAAATAAATCAAGAAAACGTAGAAGAATAATGGTAGAAATTCCTTATTATTCAGTTAGTTCTTATTATAAAGATACCTACGGGCAAAAGGTATACAAGTTACCAATTAAACTATCATTAACCTGCCCAAATAGAGATGGGGCATGTGGATATGGTGGTTGCATCTATTGTTCAGAAAGTGGAGGCTCTTTTGAAAACCTACCATCATCAATGACTGTAGATGAGCAGCTTGAAGAAAATTACGCCTATATAAGTAAAAAGTATAAGGCAAAGAAATTTATAGCGTATTTTCAAAACTTTTCAAATACTTATATGGGTCTTTCAGTATTTAAAGATATTATAAATGCTTGTAAAAAAGACTATATTGTAGGTATAGCGATTGCAACTAGAAGTGATTGCATAAGTGAGGATAAATTAGAATTTTTAAAAGATTTTCATGAAGAAACTGGCATTGATATAACTTTCGAACTAGGCCTACAAACTGCAAATTATAAAACTTTAAAAATCTTAAATAGGGGCGAATCCTTAGCAGATTTTATAAGTGCTTGTAAGTTAATAGATAAGTATAGTTTTAGGATATCAACTCACGTCATTCTTGCTTTACCTTGGGATGATATGGAAGATACAGTTGAAACTGCAAGAATTTTGAACGCTCTTAATGTAAAAGAAGTCAAAATTCACTCGCTATTTATAATTAAGAATACCAAGCTAGCAAAGATTTATGAGAATAATGAAATTAGCTTGAAAACAAAAGAAGAATATCAAAAAAACGTAGTTGAGTTTTTAAGATATATTAGCCCTGATTGTGCAATAGCAAGGATTGTTGGGAGAGCACCAAAGGAAGACTCTATCTTCTGTAATTGGGATAGGTCGTGGTGGCTTATTAGAGATGAGATCGTCCACTATATGCAAGAAAATAATATCCAACAGGGTGATAAAAGTAAAAAAGAAATTTATAATAAAATCAAGGAGGAAATATTATGATTTATTTAGTAGTTGGAGCACAAGGAATAGGTAAGACAAAATATCTAGTTGAGCAAGCAAACCTAGAAAAAGAAAAAGGTAATTCAAATATTGTATTTATCGATACAGAAGACAGCCAAGTAAGAATACTAGATCATAAGATTAGACTTATAAATGCTAAATCATACAAAGTTGCATCAGTAGATTCACTTGTAGGATTTGTTTCAGGTATTCTTGCAAGAGACTATGATATTGGAAAGATTTACATCGATGGTATATATGATGTAGTTGATATCAATAATGATAATATTAATAATCTAATTGAAAGATTAAGTGGTCTATCAGAATATTCTAAATCAGATATTTATTTAGGACTAGATTGGAAAAAAGAAGACGTTCCACAATCCGGCCAATCAGAAATCATTGAATTGAAATTAGAGGATTAATTTAGACCGTCTCTTTGAGACGGTTTTTTATTATGTTATTAGAGAAGAATAAATTAGACTTATTTGAAAATTGGAGATTGGATTCAATAGAATTATTGACAGAAGAAAAAATAGATAAAGACGAGTTTTTAGATAGAAATTATGAATTTATTGTAAAGCTAGGATTAAAGCCTTTTTCTAAAATTGTCCTTCTTGAAGAAGCGATATATAATTATCAATATTATAATATAATGGCAAAACTCGCTAATTCAAAGGCATTTAAGTGCCAAAACTCTACAAAAAAGAAAAAGTTATATTCTAAATTAATTAATGATAGAGAAAATTATTATTATCTCAAAGATCTGGCCACCTGTGCTCTTCTAGAAATAGTAGGTTATGAAAATATAGATTCTTATTTTATTAATTTAAAATCCAAGAGACTAACAGGTCAAATTTTTGAGATTTCTGTTAAATGTTGCAAGGATTTAATACTCCACTCAAAAAGTAAAAAAATACTAGAAGAACTTAGGCGTAATAATGCCTTTGATGAAGAAATTAGAGAATCCTTAATAGATTCTTATGTGAATAAGAGTTATTAATATGATAGAGATTGTTATAAGTAAAAACCAAGGAAATCAGAGATTTGATAGATTTTTGAGAAAATATTTTGAGAATGCACCCTTATCGGTTATATCTAAAAATATTAGAAAGAAAAATTTCAAAATAAATGGCAAAAGAGCCAAGAATAATGATTTTGTATATGAAGGCGATAAAGTTTTAATGTACATTAGCGATGAAAATTATAAAAAATGGCTAAGCAAAACCGATTTTATGCCTCAAGATTTTAATTTAGATATAATTTATGAGGATGATAATATAGTGGTTATGGATAAAGAAGCAGGACAATTGACTCACTCAGCTTCTAAGAAAGATTATGGAAATAATCTTGTTGATAATATGCTATCTTATTTATACAAGACACAATCATTTGATATGTCTGATAAAACATTTAAGCCAGCAGTTGTTAATAGGCTTGATAGAAATACTGCAGGTCTTGTAATTGGTGCTAAAAATTCAAATGCACTGAGGCTTTTAAATAAAGCTATCAAAGAAAATAAGCTGGATAAATATTATTTAACAATTGTTGCTGGTAAAGTCAGTAAAGATTTTAAAATAGATACAAAGATTTCGAAAAATGAAGATAGAAATAAGGTTAAAAAATCTTCAGAAGGAAAGGAAATACTTACATATTTTAAACCTCTAAAATCAAATGATAACTACTCTCTACTAGAGTGTAAATTGATTACAGGCAGGACCCATCAAATTAGGTTTTCACTTAAAGAGAATAGGACTCCAATTATTGGAGATCGCAAATATGGAAATCCATCTGTGAATAAGATTATGAAGGAAAAATATAATATTGGTAATCAAGTTTTACTTGCTTATAAAATTATTTTTCCTAAAATCGAAGGTTTAGAATATTTGGGAGGTTTAGAAGTAGTTTCAAGAAAATATACTGATATAATAGATTTATCAGAAAAAATAATGGCTATGTGAGGAGAATTATGACAAAAGTAATAGGAATAGATGTTGGTGGAACAAAAATTAATACTTGCTTAGTAAATGAAGAAGGAATTATATTAGACATGTATACAACTGATACTCAGGCATCTGAGGGTAGAGAAGTTGTATTAAATAACATTAAAAAATCAATTTATGCGATAGACTATAAGCAAGCAAGTGCCATAGGAATTGGAACACCTGGTTTTATTGATTCTGAAAATGGTATTGTAACCTTTGCTGGAAATATTACAGGCTGGACAGGTTTAAATCTAAAAAAAGCTGTTGAAGAATTTGTAGATGTACCAGTATTTGTGGAAAATGATGCAAATATTGCCTTAGTTGCAGAAAAATGGATAGGTGCATGCCAATCTTATGATAATGTAGTAATGATTACCTTAGGTACTGGCTTAGGAGGGGCTATCTATACAAAAGAAGGCGGACTTTTAACTGGGGCACATTTCCAAGGGGCAGAGCTTGGTCATATTATGCTTCATCCAGGTGGAAATTACTGTACTTGTGGCCAATATGGGTGTGCTGAGAGTTATTGTGCAGGTCCAGCTATAAGTGAAGATTATTTTAGACTTACAGGTAAAAGATTAGAAGGTAAGGAAATATTTGCCAGGATTGATACTGACGAAAAAGCTATGGAAGTTCTTAAGAATTATCAATCGAATCTAGCTTATCTATTAACATCTTTAAGAAATATTTTCGATCCTGATGCAATTGTAATTGGCGGTGGCATCATACATTCAAAAGATATTTGGTGGGATGGCATGATTGATAATTTCAAAAATTATTGCAACAAGCCATATAATATCGAAATACTTCCAGCCAAGTTTTTAAATGATGCTGGAGTCATAGGTGCAGCCAAAATCGCCTTTGAAAGGATGACTGATGAATAATAAGATACTAATTCTAGATGATGAAGATCCTATTAGACAATTTATGAAAATTAACCTTGATTATCAAGGCTATCAAACAATCGAGGCTTCTAGTGGTGAAGAAGCCATAAGATTAGTTGATGAAGAAAATCCAGCAGTTGCAATACTAGATATCATGTTACCTGGAATCAGCGGACTTGAGGTATGTGAAAAAATCAGAGATAAGTATCCTATGACAGGAATTATTATGGTATCAGCTAAAAGTCAAGATATTGACAAGATTTTAGGGCTTGAAAAAGGCGCTGATGATTATATAATCAAGCCTTTCAATCCTCAAGAATTAATATTGAGAGTTAAATCTCTTATGAGAAGGGTAAATTTAAATCCTGTCTCAACTGAAAGTGAAAACAACAAAAGTTTAAAAGATGGGCCATTTACTCTTGATATATATTCTAAAACTTTTTATAAAGATGACATTGAAATAGATGTGACGCCTACAGAATTTACTATTTTGGAATATTTTATTAAAAATAAGGGCAAAGCCATGACTAGGGATGAAATAATGAAAGAAACCTGGGGTGATAATTATAGCAATGACACTAAAATTGTTGATGTAAATATCAGAAGGATTAGGGCAAAAATAGAAGAGAACCCCGCAAAGCCAGAGTTTATTGAGACTGTTTGGGGCACAGGATATAGATGGAAATAGGAAAAAAATTTAAAACAACTAAAAAAACAACTAAAGACATAATTGAATCTAAAAGTATTAAATATACTTTTATCAAGATAATTATGCTTTTTGTTTTAACAACGGTAATTGGTTTTGAAATATTTGCCTATAACTCAATTAAAAATTATTATGAGTCATCACTTATATCATCTATGAAAAACCAGGCTAGGATAAGTCAACTACAATACTCATCTTATATGTCTCGCTATGACCTTGAAGAGGTAATCATAGGGGATAAGAACTTATTTTATAGGCAAAATGATAGCCAGGTACAAATACTTGATAATTCAGGAGTAGTCTTATTTGATTCAATTGCCTCTTCGATGATTGGAAAAGTAATTGAAAATGATGATGTAATTGAAGCTAAAGACGGCTCAACTGGAATTTTTAAGGGTGTAAATGTTGATTCAAAAGAGCAAGTCCTATCTGTATCCTATCCCCTTAAGGCATCAGACCAGCAAGTGGGTATTTTAAGATTAACTAGTTCTATGAATAGGGTTAATAGACAAATTAATCAGGATAGTTTATTTTATTTTTTATTTGGTGTCTTTATAAGTGCTGCTGCCTTTGTATTATCATTTTTAGCTGCTAACAGATATGTTAGGCCATTAAAAAAACTAATCGGTGTATCAGAGGTTTTGGCCCAAGGAGACTACACTATAAAAGCAGATGCTTCAAGTAATGATGAAATAGGTGAATTAGCACAAACCCTAAACCTCCTAAGTGAAAATATAGTGAAAAGAGAAGATATGAAAAATGAATTTATATCTTCTGTATCTCATGAACTTAGGACACCACTAACATCCATAAAGGGTTGGGCAATTACCTTACAATCAGAAGCTATACAAAAAGATCCTGACATGGTAAGCCAAGGTCTTAAAATAATCGAATCTGAAGGAGATAGACTATCAATGATGGTTGAAGACTTATTAGATTTCTCTCGACTATCGTCAAGTAATTTCAAATATGATAAGGAAAAGATAGATATTGTTGAGCTTGTAAAACAAGTTCACACTCAGCTTTACCCAAGGACCCAATCAGATGGGATTAACTTTAGCTTTACCAGTTTTTATAAGGTTTTATATGTTTATGCTGATAAAAACAGGATGAAAGAAGTTTTTATAAATATAATCGATAATGCTATCAAATTTACTGATTTGGCAGGAAATATTGACATAGTAATTGACTTAAACGAAGATGAGATAGAAATTAGCATAAGGGATGATGGAGAAGGAATAAAAGAAGACGAAATCGCCTTTGTAGCTAGTAAATTCTTTAAAGGTTCATCATCGAAATCTCAAACTGGCCTAGGACTTTCAATCTGTGAAGAAATAGTTAAGGCTCATGATGGTAGGTTAATTATCAAATCCAAATATGGAGTAGGTACAGTTGTAACTGTAGTATTACCGAGGGTAGAAGATGAAAAAAATATTTAAATTTCTCTTATTAAGCCTAAGTATGATTTTACTAAGTTCTTGCATTAATTCTAACAAAAATGACCTCACAGATCTCATTCAAACTCCCAAACAAGACTCTCCAATAGTCGAAGGAACATGGGAAGTGGTTGAGATTGCTGGTGAGATTTCTGAAGATAGTTCTGGTAAAATAAATATAGGTGATAAATTATATATAAATAAAAATTTAGTTGCTATAAATGGTTCTTATGCCTTTCCACCTAGCTTTAGTTCAAAATTTGTAAAACTATCTGATTATTTAAATAATAGAGGTATACAAACAAGGCCTGAGTTTAAGGATAGGAATGTAATTGTAATCAATGCATCCCAGGGTCAATTATTCTCTAGAGATTTGATAATAACTGATGAAAATAATTTATTTTTAATTAAAGATGAGAACTTAATATCTCTAAAAAAAATATCAGATAAGGTTGACTCTAAAGTGGTCGATTCTTACGCTAAATTAGCCTCTAAGGAAAGAACTACAACAGAGACGGGTGAAGATATAGCTGAAGACCTTTCCTTGCTTCTAGGGGTAAGGGAGAGGATAGATCCAGAAAGTGATAAACCTTTATATAAGTATTACACATATTTAATAAGGGTAGAGCCTGATGACACTATAAAATATATGAAGTGTGAAAATATCTTCATTAAAAACCAAGATGAATATTGGAAGGTAAGTTCAGATATAAATAATTTTACAGATATTTATGATGAAATTAAAGCTTATCCAATCAAATTGGAAAATAATAAAGATTCTGATGATGTATTACAAAAATATACTTTCAAAGATATAGATTTAAACACAAGAATAAATTTTGTTTCCAAAGATTTTATATCTATTGATTACACTAACAAAAATAATGAAAATCCAATCAGAAAATACGCTCTTATGGAAACAGACAATATAGCTAGCAAGCAGTATATTTCACTTGAGGAATTTACTGGTGAAGAGCAAAGTGATCAGATATTTAGGGAAAAAGTTAAAGAAGAGTTAAAAAAAGCTATTCCAGATGCAAATACAGAAAAAATCCCTTTTGATAACACAAATTTTGGTATAATAAGAAACCAGGGTTATTGGGCATTTCAATCATCAATTTTTGCTGGCAAAGGAGATAGTTTTGTTCAAAACTTCTTCAATTTAGATATTGCAATAGGAGATTCACTACTAAATCCAACAAATTCAATTATAACAAGAGATCAGGTTTATAATATCAATACTCAGTTTAAGGATTATGTAGTATTAGCTAATCAGAGGTATATAGCAATACAGACTCCCGATGAAATTTTAATCCACAGAATAAAGGACGGATTAATTGAAAAATCACCAGTTTATGCAATAGCTACAAGAATGCCAGCCACCATTATAAGTGTAGACCAATATCTAGGATCAAATGCCTTAGACCTAGAGGAAGCCTTTAATAAATATAATTTAATCATAGAAAAATAAATTTTGACTTAAGTCAATGATATTTGTTATCATGTTAATAGGAGATTATATGGAACTATTATTTGCGAGCAATAATATAAATAAATTAGAGCAAGTTAAGCTATTGCTAGATCATGAAAATGTACTTTTGCCTAAAGATATAGGAATTGAGGGTTTTGACCCTATTGAAGATGGTAATACTTTAAAGGAAAATGCTTATAAGAAAGCCCTTGAATTATATAAGTTAACTGGAAAGAAAGTATTTTCTGATGATACAGGACTTTTTGTAAAAAGTTTAGATGGCAGACCAGGTTTATATTCTCATAGGTATGCCGGAAATAATGCTAGTGATAAGGATAATAGAGATAAACTTTTATCCGAGCTAGAAGATGAGTTCGACAGACAAGCTTACTTCTTAACAGTCGTTTGTTTTATAGATGAAAATGGAAAAGACTATTATTTTGAAGGTAGGCTTGATGGAAGGATTGCTGATAAAGAATATGGGACAGGTGGTTTTGGCTATGATAAGATATTCTATGTTGATGAATTTTCAAAAACACTTGGACAGATGGACATAGAATTTAAAAATACAATTAGTCACAGGGCAAAAGCAGTAGAAGAATTTAAAAAGTTTTTGGTAAATACTTATGAAAATCTTAATAACTAGCGACACACATGGAAGCTATAGTAAAGTTTCTGATTTTATTATTGAAAGAGGAGATATAGACCTTATGCTTCATGCAGGAGATGGGGTGGAAGATTGTCAATATATAGGATACGAAACTGGAGTAGCCTATTATGTTGTAAAGGGAAATAATGACTTCTTTACCAATGAACCTTATGAGAAAATAATTGATTTAGAAGGAATAAGAATACTTTTAACCCATGGTCACAAAAATGGAGTTGACTTCTCACTTAGGGGGCTTTTAGCTAAAGCTATTGATAAATCGTGCGATCTAGTAATATTTGGCCATACCCATACCTATACTAAAATAAAAGAATCAGGTATATTATTTTTAAATCCAGGTTCTGTAAGCCTACCTAGAGATGGGCAAGCTAGCATGATGCTTATGACCCTTGATAAAGAAAAAATGGATATTGAGAAGATATCTTTATAAAAGGAGTAATAATGTCAGGTCTAATTAATTTAATAAGTGAATTTTCATCAAGCCTATTTATTTTGCCGATTTTAGTCTTGATGAATGTGATCATAACTATAATTATTTACTTTATAAACAACAGAAAAATTCTAAAATACCTTCCATCTATTATTATTGGTTTAGTATCAATTTTGGTAGGTATATATTCAATTGCTATATTTACAAGCCCAATGGGACTAAATACAGCATGGATAGCTATATTTTTGATGACTACTGCTATTGTTGGAATAGCTACAGGTTTTATAATAGATTTATTTATTTCAATAAGAAGTAATTTAGGTCTTAACAATGAGATTGTTAAAGAAAGTATTGGCAAGCAAAAACAATTTAAAGCTAGAAGACGTAGGGACAAGGATAACTTAAATGACTAAGAAAAAAGCAGCCTTCTTTGATATTGACGGTACACTCTTTAGAAATTCACTATTAATAGAGCATTTTTTGAAGTTAGTTGAAGATGGTATTTTGAATGAAAAAATTTGGACTGAAGAAATTGGTCCACTTTATAGTAAGTATGAAAATAGACAGGGAGCCTATGAGGACTACTTAGACAAGTCAGCCCTAGCATACCAGAGATCTATGATTGGCTTGGATAAAGAAATAATAGATAAATATTCTACAATAGTTATAAATGAAAATAAAAATAAAATTTATAATATTACCAAAAATGCTGTGAATAAGCACTATCAAGATGGATATTTAATATTTTTCATTTCAGGTTCTCCAAACTTTTTGGTGGATAGATTTTCAAAGCTTTATAATGCGACAGAATCTATTTCAACAATCTATGAATTTGATGAAAAAAATAAATTTACAGGTAAAGTATTACCTATGTGGGATGGCAAAAGTAAGTTTTCAGCTGTCAATATTCTTAAAGAAAAATATGATATTGACCTTGATAATTCTTATGCTTATGGTGATACAAATGGCGATATTACAATGTTTCAACTAGTAGGCAACCCACACGCTATAAACCCATCCTTTGAATTAATTGAAAAATTATATGAGGATGTGGATTTGAGAAAAAAGTCAGTGATTAATATCGAAAGGAAGGATGTAAATTATTCTTTTAAACTAAATGATTTAAAAGTAGATTTTACTAAATTCTAAAAAAAATCTTGTGAATTTTTTTAAATAAGATATTTTTAAAAAGCTAAAACAACTAGACCTATATACAATAATTAATGAATTATGTATATTTTTACTGAAATTTTAGCTTTTTTTATTTCCTTGAAAAATATATCTAAATAAAAGACTTTTAATTTATGGTAAAATAGTAACTGAGGTAGGACGATGAAGGCAGAATTAAGTAAATCTTTTCCAATAATTGAAAAACTTGAATATAATTATCTTGTTGATAAAGATGTATACTCACTTAATACACTTATGTCTTTATTGTACGATAGATGTCTAGCTAATTTTTCTAAGCATTCTTATTATGCTAAGGACTACTGCTTTAGGAATCTTAAAAAATATTTTTGGAACTTAGTAGATATTGATGAGATAATCAATAGTTTAAGTAGAAATATCGGTAAGGACATCGACAGATATGAATATTTGATTTCAATCAAAGCTCAGTATAGGGCTTTCAACACTAAAAAAGATGTTGATAAACTCGAATTACTGATGATTGAAGCCCTGGGTGTAGAATATTTAATTGAAGGCAGGAATTATTTTTATAATAGAGAAGATAAGATTATGGTTGAAATTGGTGATAATCTCAAATCATCGATATTTGACAATAAAGCCTTGCTAGCAAAAATTAAAGAAGATGTCTACAATTTTTCTGATTTAGTTTTGAAGGATAAGATATATCATTTAGATTTATCTACAAATAAACAGCTTACTTTCAATAGGGAGAGTATTTTTACAGAAGATATTACAATAAAACAAACCCAAAAAATATATGAAAAAACAATTAACTACCTTTCTAGGTCCATGGTTGATATTTATGCTGAATATTATTATAGGGGTTTGATAAGAGAAGTATTTGAAAGGTATCAATAGGGCTTAAGTAGCCCTTTTTATTTTGTTTATGATAGTTTTAGGAATAGATCCAGGCATAGCCATCATGGGCTATGGTGTTATTGAATTTAATGGAAATAAAGTTAAAGTATTAGAAAACGGAGTTATTACAACTTCGTCAAAGACAGATACTCCAAAAAGATTAGAGATTCTCTATGATAATTTGGATAATATTATTAAAGAATATAAGCCTGATGAGTTTGCAATTGAGGAATTGTTTTTCAATCAAAATGTTAAGACTGCTATAACTGTAGGACATGCAAGGGGAATTCAAGTTCTCTGCGCTCAGCAAAACAATATAGATATTTATGAATATACACCTCTTCAAATCAAGCAGGCGATTACTGGTTATGGTAGAGCAAGCAAAAAGCAGATGCAAATGACCATAACAAGTTTACTAAATCTAAGGTCTATACCAAAACCAGATGATGCTGCTGATGCTTTATCAGTAGCTCTCTGTCATGTACTTAGTCAAAGATTTAAAGAACAGTTTAGGATGAAATAATGATTTCTTATATAAAAGGTGATGTAAGGGCAATAAGTGATGATGGCTTTATTTTAGAAGCAAATAACATAGGATATTTTATAAACTCTTCACTTACAACTCTTGCTAATATTAAAATAAATAATGAATATAAAATATATACTTCAATGCAGGTAAGAGAGGATGATATATCTCTTTTTGGCTTCGAATCTGAGGAAGAATTAGAGATGTTCTTACTCTTGATATCTGTATCAAGTATTGGACCAAAGATCGCGATTGGCATGCTTTCATCAATATCTTCAGATGAAATAAAACTTGCGATAGTAAATAATGACATTGACAAGCTAACAAAGGCTAAGGGGATTGGTAAAAAGACAGCATCAAGGATTATCTTGGAGTTAGTTGATAAGGTTAAAAAGATGGCAATTCCAGAGATACCTGCTAGCAAAACTGAAGATAATTTTACTAATGATTATGAAGTGGCAAGACAGGCACTTAAAAACTTAGGCTATATAGATAACGAAATAGCAAGGGTTTTAAGAGAATTAAAAGATGAAAATTTAAGTCTTGAAGCACTGATAAAAGAGAGTTTAAAAAGGCTAATATAGGTGATTTTTTATGTATGATGAAAATCAAAGGATTGTAGGAAGTAATGAACAAGTTGAAGATATAGGCCTTGAAAATTCTATAAGGCCTAAATGGCTAAGTGATTATATAGGGCAAGATAAGGTAAAAGAAAAATTGGATATATTTATTAAATCTTCCCTTTCAAGGCAAGAACCTCTTGACCATGTACTTTTACAAGGACCTCCAGGACTTGGTAAAACAACTCTATCGACAATTATTGCTAATGAACTTGGAGTAAATCTAAGAGTTACAAGTGGTCCGGCTATAGAAAGGCCATCGGATCTTGCAAGTATACTTACAAATCTTCAACAAGGTGATGTTTTATTTATAGATGAAATTCATAGGATTAATCGCTCTGTAGAAGAGATCCTCTATTCTGCTATGGAAGACTTTGTCTTGGATATAATTGTAGGAAAGGGTCCAAATGCTCAATCGATAAGGATAGACTTAGAGAAATTCACCCTAATTGGAGCAACTACCAGAGCTGGGATGCTATCAGCTCCTCTCCGTGATAGGTTTGGTGTTTTACTTGCTTTAAATTTATATAATAGCAAAGATTTAACAACTATTGTAAAAAGATCAGCAAATATACTAGATATACCAATAGATGATGAGGGAGCTGTAGAGATAGCTAAAAGATCTAGAGGAACTCCTAGGATTGCCAATAGGCTCTTAAAAAGAGTAAGAGATTATGCAATAGTAAAAGCAGATGAAAAAATTGACTATGAGACAAGTAAAAAGGGTCTTGAGCTACTTGAAATAGATCCGATGGGTCTTGACAATATGGATAAGAAAATAATCTACACCATTTATGATAATTTCGGGGGTGGACCAGTTGGAGTAGACACAATAGCAGCATCAACTGGTATAGAAAATGTAACAATAGAAGATGTTTATGAGCCTTATTTATTACAAATAGGATTTATATCAAGAACACCTAGAGGAAGAGTTTTAACAAGAAAAGCCTACGAGCACTATGGCTTAAAATATGAGGATTAAATGAAAACAAGCGAATTTGATTATTATTTACCAGAAGAATTAATAGCCCAACATCCTTCATCCCAAAGAGATGAAGCTAGGATGATGGTTTTAGATAGAAAAACTGGAAAAACTTGCGATAAGTATTTTTATGATATCATCGATTATCTTAAAGAAGGTGATGTCCTTGTAATGAATGATACAAGAGTAATACCAGCTAGATTATTTGGGGCAAGACAAGGTAAGTCTGAGAAAATCGAGGTATTTTTACTAAATAATACTGAAGGCAGTAAGTGGGAAGTCCTAGTTAGACCTGGAAAGAAAATGAAAATAGGAACAGAAGTTGTATTTTCCGAAGAATTATCATGCAAGGTTATAGATATAAAGGAAGATGGCAATAGGATTGTAGAATTTTATTTCGAAGGAATATTTAATGAAATCCTAGATAGGCTTGGCAATATGCCACTCCCTCCTTATATAAAGGAAAAACTAAAAGATAATGAAGATTATCAGACAGTTTACGCTAAAAACCCTGGTTCTGTAGCAGCACCAACAGCCGGTTTACATTTTACTAAAGATCTTCTACAAAGAATAGAAGAAAAGGGCATAAAATTAGCTTATCTTACCCTAAATGTAGGCCTGGGAACCTTTAGACCTGTAAGTGAAGATGATCCAACAAACCACAAGATGCACTCAGAATTTTACACAATCTCACAAGAGACTGCAGATATCATAAATGATGCAAAAGATAAAGGAAACAGAGTTATAGCGGTAGGAACAACATCTATTAGGACTCTGGAATCAGTTTATCAGAAAAATAATAAAGTTTGTGAGGATTCTGGTTGGACAGATATCTTTATATATCCAGGTTTTGAATTTAAGGTAGTAGATGCGATTATAACAAATTTCCACCTACCTAAATCAACTCTAATATTGTTAATAGCGGCCTTCACAAGCAGAGAAATTATATTAAACGCCTACAATGAAGCAGTTAATAAAGAATATAGATTCTTCTCATTCGGCGATTGTATGTTCATAAAATAGGAGGAAAGATGCCTTTAAAATACGAATTAATTAAAAAAGATAAATACACAAATGCAAGGGTTGGTGTGATTCATACAGCCCATGGAGATATTCCTACTCCTATCTTTATGCCAGTAGGAACTCTAGGTACTGTAAAAACAATGACTGTAGATGACTTAAAAGAAATGGAAGCAAAAATTATCTTAGGTAATACCTATCATTTATATCTAAAGCCAGGTATGGACATAATGGAAAAAGCTGGTGGCCTTCATAAATTTATGAATTGGGATAGACCAATACTTACAGATTCAGGTGGATTTCAGGTATTTTCTCTAGCTGATAATAGAAAAATAAGTGAAGAAGGAGTTATGTTTAGGTCTCATATAGATGGATCAAAACACTTCTTTACACCTGAAAAGGCAATAGAAATTCAAAATACCATACATTCTGATATCATGATGAGTTTTGATGAATGTGTAGATGCAAGGGCTGATTATGATTATGTGAAAAATTCAATGGAAAGAACCCTTAGATGGGCTAAAAGAGGGCTTGATTATCATAAAGAGCACTCCCATTCTGACCAATCACTGTTTGGTATAGTCCAAGGTGGAATGTTTAAAGACCTAAGAGAAATATCTGCAAGAGAAACAACAGCAATGGACTTTGACGGATTTTCTATAGGTGGCCTATCTGTTGGAGAAACTAAGGAAGAGATGATTGATATCTTAAATTTCACAACTCCTTTATTACCAGAAGATAAGCCAAGATATAATATGGGCGTAGGTACCCCTGATTATTTATTTGAATCATTCCAAGCTGGCATTGATATGGCAGATTGTGTCCTTCCAACAAGAATTGCAAGAAATGGTACAGCACTTACATCTAGGGGCAGACTGGTAGTGAAAAATGCGACTTATAAGGAAGATTTTTCTAAACTTGATCCTGATTGTGATTGCTATACTTGCTCAAACCATTCAAGAGCTTATATAAGACATCTAATAAATGCCAATGAAATTCTAGGAGCAAGACTTCTATCCTACCATAACCTATATTTCTTACTAAAAATGTGTGAAAATATAAGGGAAGCTATAATGAATGATTCTTTCCTAGACTATAAGAAAGAATTTTATAGTAAATATGGTTACTGATGAAATTAGAATATTTAATCTTAATTCTTTTAGCTGTAGGTTTTTATTATACAAATGTGAAAGAATATAGGAAAGAAAGAGAAAAAAATAGATATATAGAAAATAATCTAAAAGAATCTAATAAAATTATCACCAAATCTGGAATAATAGGTTACGTTACAAATATTGATAAAAATCTTATTACAATAATTAGTGGTGAAGGAGCAAAGATATCCTATATCACCATAGAAAAATCATATATCGAAGACATTTTAGATTAAGGGCCAGGGGCCCTTTTCTTTATATAAAGCAATTAAAGAGTATAATTTCTATGAAAGGATTTTATGGCAAACTGGTTTATATACAATAAAAAACAAAATTACATTAATAATTTAAAAATAGAAGATATTACAAAATTGCAGGCCTTAATATTAGGAAATAGGGATATAATCGACCCTAAAAGAGTAGATATGTTTATAAGGCCAAGTCTTGACAAACTACATGACCCTTTTCTACTAAATGATATGGACAAGGCAGTCGATTTGATTATAAAGACAATGCAAGAAGGTGGAGAAATAAGAATTTTTGGAGATTATGACCAAGATGGTATAGCATCTGTTATGACTTTAATGGATGGGATGTTGTTTTATTATGATAATATATCTTATGATATTCCTCACAGGGTCGATGAAGGCTATGGCATATCTTCAAAGATGAGTGATAAGGCCATAGAAGATGTAGTGTCTTTGGTTATAACTTGTGATAATGGTATAACAGGTTTTGATCAAATAGATAATCTAAGAGCTAACAATATAAATGTCATAGTGACAGACCACCATCAAATTGAAAAAAAGGAAAATGAGGAATGGGTAGAGCAGGTCCTTCCAAAGGCCAATGCAGTTATAAATCCTAAAAGATTAGACTCAAATTATCCTTTTGATGATTTATGTGGGGCAGGCGTAAGTTTTAAACTAATGCAAGGCCTTTATCAAAAACTTGACGGTGATATTTATTACTTATATTCACTTCTTGAATACGTTGCTATGGGTACAGTTTGTGATGTTGTATCTCTAACTGATGAAAATAGGATATTTGTAATCGAAGGACTCAATAGACTAAACCAAACTGAGAAAATAGGGATAAAAGCCCTCTTAGATGAAGCAGGTTGGGAAAAAGAAGTAGATGAATACACACTTGGCTTTATCTTAGGTCCTCTAATGAATACTACTGGCAGGCTTAAATCAGCCAAAATGGCCATCGAGCTTTTGATAGAAGAAGATATAGATGACATCTATGATAAAGCTCGTGAATTAGTCAAACTTAACAACGAAAGAAAGTCGCTGACTGAATCTGCTTATAAGAGAGCATGCCAAATAATAGAAGAAAATTCCTATTACAAGGATGATGTAATAGTAGTCTATGATGAAAATTTCAATGAATCAATCTGTGGGATAGTAGCTGGTAGGATAAAGGAAAAATACTACAGACCTACAATAGTTTTAACCAAATCTAAAGATGAAAATATAGCAAAAGGTTCGGGTAGATCAATAGAAGCTTATAATATTTATGAAGAGATTTTACCCTTTAAAGACAAATTGGCTTCATTTGGAGGTCACCCTATGGCCTGTGGACTTTCAATAGAAATTACTAATATTGATGAATTTAGAAAATTTTTAAACACAAATTCAAAGCTTTCCGATAAGGAAAAAGAAAAATCAATCAATGTAGATAGTCAAATAAATATCTCCAACCTATCACTAGAATTTGCCGAAAGCCTTTTAAAATTAAAGCCTTTTGGTAAAGACAATGAAAAGCCACTATTTGCAAATAAGGATGTATCGATTGCAAGCCTTTCAATGATAGGCAAGGATAAGAATACTATGAGGCTATCATTATTTCAAAATGGCTCCTACTATAATGCGATAAAATTTGGAGCTGAGAAAGAATTTCAATATTTAAAAGATAAGTTTAATGGCCAAATAGTGGGTCAAAAAATAGATATAGTTTATTATCCAGATATAAACGAATTTAGGGGTCAAAGAACCCTTCAACTTAAATTAATAGACATTAGGTGATTTTATGGCTACAGATTTTAACAAAGAATTTATAAAATTTAAAGAAATTATACTAAATAATAATCCAAAGGCTGACATTGATCTTATTAAAAAAGCCTATGATTTTGGTGTGAAAAATCATGATGGACAGAAGAGAAATTCTGGAGAAGATTATTTTATCCACCCAATAGCTGTAGCCGAGAATCTATCTAATATGAAATTAGATGATCAAACTATATGTGCAGGCTTGATGCATGATATTTTGGAGGATACTCCTGTAACAAGAGATGAAATGAAAGAAATCTTTGGCGAGGAGATAACCTTCCTAGTTGATGGGGTTACCAAGCTAAAAAACTTAAATTACAACTCTCGTGAAGAAAAACAGGCTGAAAATATTAGAAAAATGGTAATGGCTATGGCTAGCGATGTTAGGGTAGTTCTAATAAAGCTAGCAGATAGGCTTCATAATATGAGAACTCTTGAATATATGACAAGGCAAAAGCAAATTCAAATTGCCAACGAAACCATTGAGATTTACGTGCCCCTAGCCCATAGGCTTGGAATATATTCATTAAAATGGGAATTAGAAGATTTATGCTTTAGATACCAAGAACCTGATAAGTATTATGAGCTTGCTGAGATGGTAAGTGTAAAAAGGCGAGAAAGAGAAGCATATATTAATGAAATAATTGATACTTTGACAAAATCTCTTGCTAATACAAAAATAAACTTTGAAATTTCAGGAAGACCAAAGTCTCTATATTCTATCAACAAAAAGATGGAAAGGAATAAAATCGCCTTTGAGGAAATTTATGACCTAACAGCTATTAGAGTATTAGTTGATACAATTGCTGAATGCTACGCAGTCTTGGGCAAGGTCCACTCAATTTGGAGGCCTATACCTAATAGAATCAAGGATTATATTGGTCAACCAAAGCCAAATGGCTACAGGTCCTTGCACACAACCGTATTTGGCGATGATTCAAGACCTTTTGAGGTACAAATTAGAACAAGGCAGATGCATAGGGAGTGTGAGTTCGGTGTAGCTGCCCATTGGAGATATAAGGAAAATAAAAATACCAAATCAGACTTCGATGATGCTATGAGCTTTTTAAGGCAAATTGTTGAATGGCAAAAAGAAGGCGGCAGAGAGCAAAATAATCAAGAGTTTATGGAAACTCTGAAAAATGACTTTTTCTCAAGGGAAATTTACGTTTATTCTCCTGCAGGTGAGGTTTATTCATTGCCAATTGAGTCATGTACAATAGATTTTGCCTATAAAATCCATACGGAAGTTGGTAATTCTTGCGTAGGTGCCAAAGTTAATGGCAGGATGGTTCCCCTAACTCATAAACTAAAAACTGGAGACCTTGTTGAAATAATTACAAGTAAAAATTCTCAAGGACCAAGTAGGGATTGGCTTAATATCGTAAAATCAAACCAAGCCAAGTCAAAAATCAAGCAATACTTTAAAAGATATGACAAAGAAGAAAATATTGAAATAGGAAAAAGTTCTGTAATTAGGGAACTTAAAAAATATAAGCAACATTACAAGAGCCTCCTAAAGCCAGAATGGCTAGATGAGATATCAACAGATTTAGGTTTCCCATCAGAGGATGAAATGTATGCTTCAGTAGGCTATGGAAGGACTACGCCAGAGCAAATAAGCCAAAAGCTTATTAGAAGAGAAAAAGAGCTTGAAAATCAAGAAAAAATTGACAAATCTTTTGAAATTAACAATAGGGAAATTAAAACTCAGGTTACAAATGAAATTAGGGTTTCTGATTTAACGGAAGATGTTGAGGTTAAATTTGCAAAATGTTGTACACCAGTTCCAGGGGACCCAATAGTTGGGTTTATAACTAAAGGCAATGGTATTTCAGTCCATGTAAAGACTTGCCCAAATATAATAAATTCTAAGTCACCGGAAAGACTCATAGACGTTTATTGGCAAAACCTAACAACTGATAAATTCCCTGTAAAGATTCAAATAATTTCTCTAAACAGTCCATCAACCTTATTTGAAGTATCAAAGATAATTTCGACATTTGATGTCAATATCTTAAGCATAAATTCAAGAACAGATTCTGATGAAGGAATAATGGATCTTATAATTGAAGTTAAGAGTACACAAGAATTAGAAGATGTAATAAAAAAATTAAAGACGATAAAAACAGTATCGGATGTATTTAGGGTGAAAAGTTAATGAGAGCAATTATACAAAAAGTTACACAGGCAAGTGTTGTAGTGGATGAGGAAAAAATATCTGAGATAAAGGATGGTTATTTAATTTTATTGGCCGTTAAAGAAACAGATACAGATGATGACCTTGCCTATATACAAAGAAAAATAAGCAATTTAAGAATATTTGAAGATGAAGAAGGCAAGCTTAACCTTAGCCTTAAGGATAAGGGAGGGGAAATCTTATTAGTTAGTCAATTTACCTTATATGGAGATGTAAGAAAAGGCAACAGGCCATCCTTTACCCAATCAGCGAATTTAGAAAAGGCAAATGACTATTATTTAAAACTAAGAGATAATTTAATTGATGAAGGATTTAAAGTGAAAACTGGTAAATTTCAAGCTCACATGCAGGTATCTCTTACAAATGATGGTCCGGTTACAATAATTTTAGACAGTGAGAGGATTTTTTGATGGAAGTTAAAAGATTTACCCTAGGACCTGTTATGACAAATATGTACGTGGTATCTATTGATGGGAAGGGTTTTATAGTAGATTGTCCTTATCCTTCTACTGCTGTAGATAAGTATATTGAGGATAATAATATTAAGATAGAATTTATTTTACAAACACATACTCACTTTGACCACGTGACAGGACTTAAGTATTATAAAGATAGGTATGGTGTTCCAGTTTATGCTAGCGAGGAAGCAAAAGATATAGCTGAAGATAAAAATTATAATCTAGGACATCATTTAGGAAATCTAGAAGTACCAATTGATATTTTTCTAAAAGATAATGAAGTATTTAGTAAATATAATATTAGAGCAATCAAAACTCCGGGTCATACCATTGATTCTATGTGTTTTGTCATAGATAAGGCAATATTTACTGGGGATACACTTTTTAGATTATCAATAGGTAGGACAGATTTTCCAGGCGGGTCAATGGTAGAAATAATAGATTCTATCAAAAATAAACTTGCAAGCTTTGGCAGGGATTATATAATTTATCCTGGACATAACGAAGAAAGCCTTTTGGGCTTTGAATTAGATAATAATCCATTTTTAAATTAATGGGAGGAAATATGGAATTTAAAAGAACAAATATGTGTGGAAGCTTAAGAATTGAAGACTTAGGCAAAGAAGTAGTTTTAATGGGTTGGGTTGGTAAAAAACGTAACCTAGGATCTCTTGTATTTATAGATTTAAGAGATAAGACAGGTATCAGCCAAATTGTAGTTAGAGAAGAAGATGCTGATAACTATCAGGTTGCAAAAAGCTTAGCTCAAGAATATGTAATAGAAGTTAAGGGAAAAGTTTTTGAAAGAGAAAGCAAAAACCCAGAGATTCCTACAGGCGATATAGAAATAATCGCTGACAAGATCAATATCCTTGATAAGGCAAAAACACCACCAATCTACATCAAGGATGATGATGATGTTAGCGAAAATTTAAGGCTAAAATATAGATATCTTGATATGAGAAAACCATCTGTTCAAAGAAATCTAAAACTTAGGTCAGATATTGTTAGGACCATGAGAGAATACATGTATGACAATGATTTTACAGAAGTAGAAACACCTTTTCTAACAAAACCAACTCCAGAAGGAGCTAGGGACTACCTTGTACCATCAAGAATTAATTCAGGCAAGTTTTATGCCCTACCACAATCACCACAGTTACTAAAACAAATTTTGATGATAGGGTCTCTAGATAGATATTTCCAAGTAGTAAAATGTTTTAGGGACGAGGACTTAAGAGCAAATAGGCAACCAGAATTTACTCAGCTTGACCTTGAGATGAGCTTTTCAAACCAAGATGATGTAATAGCAATGAACGAAGGTTTGTTAAAGACCTTATTTGATAAGTACACAGACTATGATTTAAAACTACCAATAGCAAGGATGGATTATAGTGAAGCGATCGAATCATACGGATCAGATAAGCCAGATTTAAGATACGGTTATAAAATTCAAGATGTATCTGATATATTTGTAGATAGCGATTTTAAAGTATTTTCAGATAATACAACAGATGGTAAATCTGTAAGGGCTATTAACTTTACAGGTTTAGAAGATAAATATTCAAGAAAACAACTTGATAAATTAACAGATTTTGTAAAAGATTATGGACTAAAAGGTCTATCTTATGTTAAATTTAACTCTGATATGCAATCATCTATCAAAAAATTCCTAACTGATGAAATCATAGAAGGTCTAAAAGAGAAATTAGGGGCAAAAGAAGGAGATTTAATATTCCTAGCAGCTGATAAGGATAAAACAGTCCTAGAAGCCTTAGGAGCCCTAAGAGTAAAAATCGCTAAAGATAATAATCTTTACGAAAAAGAATATGCCCTAACTTGGGTAGTAAATTTCCCAATGTTTGAATACAGTGAAGAAGAAGATAGGTATGTTGCTCAACACCATCCTTTTACAATGATGAACGAAGAAGACATAGACCTACTTGAAACTCATCCAGAAAAGGTAAGAACTCAAGCATACGACATAGTTATAAATGGTGATGAGATGGGTGGAGGCTCAGTAAGGATTAATAATTCAGACTTACAAGAAAGAGTCTTTAAAGCTTTAAAACTAAGCAAGGAAGATATAGAAAACAAATTTGGTTTCTTTATTGAAGCCCTACAATATGGTACACCACCACATGCAGGACTTGCTTATGGTCTCGATAGATTATTGATGCTATTTGCAAAAACTGATAATATCAAAGACATAATTGCCTTCCCTAAGACACAATCAGCAACTTGCCCTCTAACTGAAGCTCCATCAATCGTTGATGACAAGGCTTTAGATGAGTTGAATATTAAATTGAGGTGATATGAAATGTCAATGACTAAAGAAGGTTTAGTCCTTGAAAATAATAATGGCAATTTAAAAATCCAAGTAGATAGGAACTCTGCTTGCGGCTCTTGTGCTGCAAATGGATCTTGTGCTGAAAGAAAATCAACTATAATTGAAATGTTTTCAGCAGATGATATAAAAAAGGGAGATACTGTGCTTTTACAAAGTGATGCAAGCCAGATAAACAAATTATCTGCCATAGTTTATGTATTTCCAATGATAATGGTAATGATAGGTGCTATAGGTCCATCATTATTATTTAAAAATTCAAACTTGGATTTAAATCTTATTTCCTTGTTAAGTGTATTAGTATTTTTAGCTATCTCAATTTTGATAATGAGAAAAGTAGATAAGAGATTTAAAAAAGAACAGCTAATGAAAATTAGGAAAATAAATAAATAATATTGATAATTCAATATGGGATAAGGGAGTGAAAAAATGGCCTTACCAATAGTAACCTTAGTAGGTAGAACAAATGTAGGTAAATCCACACTATTTAATAGATTAGTTGGCAAAAGAAAATCGATAACTGAAGATGTATCTGGCGTAACAAGAGATAGGATTGTTGACAAAGTTGAATGGCAAAATAACGAATTTCAATTGGTTGACACTGGTGGTATAGATATATCAAGTAAAGAGATGATGAATGTCGAAATAAAAGGACAAGTTGAGAAAGCCCTTCTTGAGACTAATTTAATCTTATTTGTAGTCGATGGCAAAGAAGGGGTAAATCCTCACGATGTCGACATTGCAAATGAAATTAGAAAATATAATAAGCCTGTAATAATAGTAGCCAATAAGGTAGATAATATGGTCATGCCAGATGATATTTACGATTTTTATCAATTTGGCTTTGATGATCTAAAAATAATTTCAGCAGAACAAGCAAAGGGCTTAGGAGATCTTTTAGATGCTATTACATCTTATATTGATTTCTCTCAATTTGACTCACCAGAAGATGAAACAAGGATTGCTATAATTGGTAAACCAAATGCTGGCAAAAGCTCGCTTGTAAACCTACTCTTAAACGAAGACAGGATGATTGTTACAAATATTGCGGGCACTACAAGAGATGCTGTAGATTCTTATTGGCAATATAATGACAAGAACTACGTCTTAATTGATACTGCAGGCCTAAGAAGAAAGGCAAAAGTCAAAGAAAATATCGAATATTATGCAAATCAAAGGACATTTGATGCTGTAGATAGTGCTGAAATTTGCTTGTTTTTGATAGATGCTACAGTGGGAGTAACTGAGCAGGACGCAAAGATTGCAGGATATGCCCATAACAATAAAAAAGCAATAATAATTGCAGTTAATAAATGGGATTTGGTAGAAAAAGATACCAATACCATGGCAGATATGGAAAAAAGAATAAGAGAAACCCTATCTTTTGCAATGTATGCACCAATTGTCTTTATATCAGTTAAGGATAATAAGAGGATAGATACCCTACTAGATATGATAGAAGCAGTTGATAATAACTACAGGATGAGGATTAAGACTGGTGTTTTAAATACAATTTTACAAGATGCAATGCTACTAAATCCACCTCCACAAGATAAGGGTAAGAGACTTAAGATTTATTATATGAGCCAGGTAGGAACAATGCCTCCAAAATTCTTATTATCGATAAATGATAGGGAATTAATCCACTTCTCATATACTAGATATCTTGAGAATCAAATTAGGCAAAATTATGCCTTAGTAGGGGTTCCATTTAGCTTTGTATTTAAAGAACATAAGGAAAAATCATGAAGTACCTATTAATTTGTGTGATAGCATATGTAATCGGTTCAATTCCAGCTGGATATGCTATAGGAAAAATATTTTTCAAAAAAGACATAAGAAAAATGGGGTCAGGAAATGTAGGAAGTACAAATGCCTTGAGAAATTTTGGAAAATTAGCTGGTCTTGGAACTTTTCTATTTGATTTCTTAAAGGCAATTATTGCCTGTTTAATAGGAAGTAAGATTGCTGGAGAAAATGGTATGTACCTAGCTATGTTTTTTGTAGTTATAGGTCATATGTATAGCTTTATACTTAATTTTAAGGCAGGCAAAGGCATAGCGACAATTTTTGGGGCCTTAGTTTATATTAATCCAGTATTTGCCCTAACTCTTTTTGCAGTATTTCTAGCTGTGTTTCTTACAAGCAGGATTGTATCATTAGCATCAATAAGTGCTGCCTTTGTGGCTATATTTTATGGTTTATATAAGTTTGGAATAACTAATTTTACAATTTGTTTAGTTATACTTGCTTTATTAATACTTTATAAGCATAAAGATAATTTTAAAAGACTAATTAAGGGTGAAGAGAAAAAAATATTTTAGGTGATTAAATGACAATATCAATTTTAGGAGCTGGTTCCTGGTCAACAGCCATAGCCAATATCCTTGCAGAAAAAGAAGATGTTTTGATATATGCAAGAGATCAAAAATTAGCAGAAGAAATAAATTCTAAGCATGTAAACTCAAAATATTTCCCTGATATACAGTTAAGCCAAAAGATAAAATCTACTTCTGACTTAAAAGAGATTTATTCAAATAAATATATAGTTAATGGTATACCAACCCAGAATATTAGGTCAGTTTTAGAAAAATCTAAGGATTATTTAAAAAGTGATCATATTATAATTAATTTATCAAAAGGCCTCGAGTTAAATACCCATAAGAGAATATCAGAAATTTTTAGAGACTTTAATAAGGAACTTAAATTTGCGGTATTAAGTGGGCCATCACATGCTGAAGAAGTTATTTTGAAGATGCCTACAACTATTGTCTGTGCTTGTGAAGATGAAAATTTAGCAAAAGAACTACAGAGTCTTTTTGTGAGAGATTACTTTAGGGTTTACTCATCACAGGATGTAATTGGAGTAGAGCTAGGCGGAGCTATTAAAAATATACTTGCTTTTGGAATAGGTATGACAAGTGGACTTGGTTATGGAGATAATGCGAAAGCTGCTCTCATAACTAGGGGTATTCACGAAATGAATAGGTTCGCTAAAGCTTTTGGCGCTAATTCAAAAACAATCAACGGTCTTGCTGGTGTAGGGGATTTGATTGTAACGGCTACTAGTAAACATTCTAGAAATAATAGAGCTGGAATTTTAGTAGGCCAAGGTTTAAGCGTGGAAGACCTTGAAAAAGAAATCCACATGGTTGTTGAAGGTATACCAACCACAAAGTCTGTATATGAGTTGGCAAAAGAAAAAAATGTTGAGCTTCCTATAACTAATGAAATATATGAAGTCCTATTTAAGGGAAAAGACTGTGACCAATCAGTCAGAGATCTAATGATGAGAGAGATTAAGAGTGAATATTAATTTTTACATATGTCGAAATTAGGATATAATAAGTGTAAGAATTAAAAAGAAAACAAAGGGTGGTTTAAATGTTAGATAGGTTTAAAGAATTCATCGGTATAGATGATAATTACGATGATTATGATGACGATCAAATGTATTATGATGAAGAAGAAACTGATGAAGATAAAAGCGAACGTAAAACTTACAGTAATTTGATTGATGATGATAAAACTCCATCATATTCATCAAATACATTTTCATCAAATTCTTATAGTAAAAACGATGATTATACTTATAAGGGTTCATATACTAGTAGTAAGGATGACAATATAGTAAGTATGAATAGCAACAATTTTTCTAGGAGTAGTAGTAATATGAGAATTTCAATTCAAGAACCATTAGATTATGATAATGACGCGCCAGTAGTAATAGAAGAAATCCTAAAAAATAGAGTGGTAGTACTTAACTTAGAGATGGTTGATAATGACCTAAGAATGAGAATATTCGATTTTGTAAGCGGAGCTGTATATGCTCTTAAGGGTAATATGAAAAAAGTTACAAAAGGTATTTTTGTAATAACACCAAATGGTGTTGAAATAGATTCTTTTGTAGCAGATCAAATTTCAGAAGGAAATTATAACCAATTATAGATCGATTAAGTTCGATCTTTTATTTTTATGGCTTTAATATACAATCTCGACCATATTTTAGATAAACAGAAAAAAACAAATATAAGAAAGGCCTTGGCTTTTTTAGAGAAAGCTTATTACAGCAAGGTAGAAACAACAAGCTTTTTTTTGGATCCATTTGAACAAAAAGTGATGAGAGATATTGCAGGTAAAAACAATATCGACATCACTTTTATTGGTGGTAATCCTAATGCTGAAAGAAAGATATTTGTTGCAAACTACTATTATTTACCTCTATATGAGCCTAATTATCTAAGCGTTTTAGAATTTGATGCAAGTGATATAAGTCATCCTGATGTACTTGGAGCTTTATTAAGTTTGGGTATAGATAGAAATCAGATAGGTGATATTTCTGTACTTGATGATAGGGTAGAATTTGTCATCGATAAGGAAATAGCTTCTTTTGTAGAATTTAATTTGACAAAAATTAAGAACGAAAAGATAAGATTAAATAAAAAAGAAGATGGACAAATTTCTTTAATTCCTTTAGAATACGAGTATCACAAAGGCTTCATCTCAAGCCTAAGGCTTGATAATCTTGTTGCAGAATTTATCTCTACATCAAGAGGCAAGGCCAAAGAACTAGTTGCCGCTAGAATGGTTAAGGTAGATTTTCAGACCATAGATGATCCTTCATATAAGGTAAATGAATCTTCCCTAATATCTATTAGAAAAAATGGAAGATTTATCTATGATACCATAAGCGGCTTAAGCAAAAAAGGAAACTACCAAATAGAATATAGGAAAATTAAATGATATATATACTAATAATAGTAGCTGGCTTAATCTTAGATAGGTTAAGTAAAATTTACGCAATTAACAATTTTATAGAAAACCCAATCGAAAGTCCAATAATTAATTTTACTTATTTAGAAAATAGGGGAGCAGCTTTTGGAATTTTACAAGATAAGAGGATATTTTTCCTTCTTATAACTGTTGCAATAGTCCTTTATTTGATTTATTACTTTATAAAAAACTATAAAAATAATCCTTTAATACTAAACATAGCCCTATCATTCATTATTTCAGGAGCTTTGGGTAATTTTTATGATAGGGCCTTTAATGGATATGTTGTAGACTTTATAGAGTTTGCCTTTATAAACTTCCCAATATTTAATATTGCAGACATCTTAGTGACAATAGGTTGTGGTTTAGCAATAATTTATATACTCTTTATCCATGAAGAAAATTAGAAATATTATAGGAAATGATTGGGATGAAATTTTAAAAGATGAATTCGATAAGGCTTATTTTAAAGAGATAATAGTTTTTTTAGAAGAAGCTTATGATAACAGGACTATATTTCCTCCAAAAAGTGAAATATTTAATGCTCTTAAATTATCTTCTTATAGAGATACTAAGGTTCTCATACTTGGCCAAGACCCATATTATAATCCAGGCCAGGCAAATGGCTTAGCCTTTTCAGTCAAAGAAGGTGTGAAAATACCTCCTTCACTTAAAAATATCTATAAGGAATTAGAAGCTGATTTAGAAATTCCAATTGCTGATACTGGTTCTCTAATATCTTGGGCTAAACAAGGGGTACTTCTCCTAAATACAAGTCTTACAGTTGAGGAAAAGAAACCAAATTCTCATAAAAATATTGGCTGGAAAATATTTACAGATGCAATAATTAAAATATTAAATGAGAAAGAAAGACCATGTGTCTTTATCCTTTGGGGAAATAATGCGATATCTAAAGAAAGATTTATCACCAATCCTAAACACTTAATAATAAAATCATCACACCCTTCGCCTTTATCTGCTAGGAGAGGATTTTTTGGATCAAAAGTTTTTTCGAAAACAAATCAATTTTTAAAAGACAATAAAGAAGAAGAAATCAATTGGAAAATAGAGACTGTAGATAGCTTATAAAATATCTATAGTCTCTATTATTTTTTTGGCTAAAGCTAAAAGGTTTTTATAATTGTAGAGGAAGTCTTGTCTAACAATTAGGAGATTTTCGTTGATATTAGTATCAGAATTATTTTTTATGTTTAAAGTGTTAATTGCGACATGACCATTTGATCCATCTGGGAAATTACCGTATAGAACGAACAGATTGAGTCTAATAAATTTATCTTTTATTATTATTTGATAGTTATCTTTAACCAGATATGTTTCATTTAGATTATTGTCTGACTTAAATTCTATATTTGCTATATCTTTATTAATATTAGCATTAGAGATGTAAATATTGCCAAACTTTGTAGCAATTCCCAATTTTTCTTTAATTATTTCTTTTATATTGGCAAGTTCTGTTGTTGCAATCAAATCATTTTCATTGTGCTTTAATATAGGATAAGGCTTAGCCCTCTTTCTTAAGTCATCAGTTAACTTAGATATGGCCTTGTACCTGCTGGGGTCATTTCTATTGATGCCAATTAACTTTTCTATATCTACAAGCTTCATTGAATCAAAATAAATAAATTTTGAGCTTCTTTTAATAATCCTATAAATATCTAGGCTATTATCGATAATAACCGGAAATTTTTCATGGTCAATCAAACGTGAATTTAGAAACACGAAGTCAAAAATTTCGCCATTGAAACTTATAGCCCTTTTACCTTTTATTTCTCTTAAATATATATCAAGTAGTCTTTCCTCTTCGCTATCATCTTCTGCAAAATATTGAAATATATATGTTTTATTATCTATAACCTTGACAAGACCAAGTAAAACAAGCTTATCACTTTTAAAATCTAAACCCGTTGTTTCTATATCCAAAACAAGGTCCTTGTTTGAGATTTTTTTTGAATTTATATGTTTTTTAATAGTAATCATAATAATATTATACTATAATTTGTAATCTAACTTACTTCTAATATAATAGAAATATTAAGGAGTATGTATGATCTATCTAGATAATGCTGCGACTACAAAGATGTATGATGAGGCTATTAAGGCATATGTAAAAGCCCAAGAAAAGACTTTTGCAAATCCAAGTGCCCTTCATTCATTTGGTATGGAAGCAGAAAATTTAATAAAAGAAAGTAGAAAATATATAGCAAGTGTTATCTCAGCAAGTGAGAGCGAAATATTTTTTACAAAATCAGCAAGTGAGTCAAATAATATAGCGATTAAATCATTTGAAGGAATCGCTTTGACAAGCAAAATAGAACACTCTTCAGTAGATGAAGCTTTTAAAAATTCTAAATTTGATAAGGTTATTTATTTAGGTAATGATAAATATGGTTTTATTGATCTTGAAGATTTAAAAAACAAATTAAGCAAAGACCTAAGTTTTGTATCGATAATTTATGTTAATAATGAAATTGGCTGCATTCAAGATATTAAGCAAATATCAAAAATAATCAAAACTTACAATAAAGGTATAATTTTACATATTGATGCAACTCAGGCCCTAGGTAAGATTAACTGTGATGTAAAGGCACTTGGTGTAGACATGATGAGTTTTTCTGCCCATAAATTCCACGGGCCTAAGCAAATGGGTGGTTTATATGTAAAAAGAGATGTAATTGCAAAGGTTAAACCTATCTTAGATGGAGGATATCAAGAAATAATATCATCGGGAACAAGTGACGCACCATCTATTTATGCGATGGCAACTGCTCTAAAAAAACAGATTGAAGCTGATGAGTATGACTATATAAAAGAGCTAAATACCTATTTAAGGTTATTAATTAAGAATAATATTGACGATTATTATATAATTTCTCCAGAAAAGAATTCTTCACCATATATACTAGATGTTGCTTTTGCAAATATTAAGGCTGAGGTTTTACTCCATATGCTGGAAGAAGAGGAAATTTATGTATCAAGCGGGTCTGCCTGCTCAAAGGGAGATGATAGCAGGATTTTATCTGCTATAGATCTAGATGAAAAATATATGGATGGGGCAATTAGATTTTCTTTCAGTGGTGAAATAAGCAAAGAAGACCTTGATTTTACAATAGATATTCTAAAAAGAAGTATTGAACTAATAAGGATGGTAATATAATGGAATGGATGATTGCAGTTAGCTTTGGTGAAATATTCTTAAAAGGCAAGAATAGAAATATTTTCTACAAACAAGCAATTGATAATATAAAAAGAAATATAAGAGATATCAAACATGGCAATATTTATACAGAATCTTCAAAGTTATACATTGAAGCTGATAGGCAAGATTTTGATAAATTAAAGGAAAATATCTTAAAAGTATTTGGGATTTCTTATCTTGCTTATGTTTTAAAAACAAATAAAGATCTTGATTCTATATATAATGCAACAAAAGAAGTTGTTCAAAGCTCATATGCGGACAATAACTATACTTTTAAGGTAGAAAGCAGAAGGACAGATAAGACCTTTAAATTAAAAAGTCCAGAATTAAGTGCAAAAATAGGTGGATTTATGCTACGAGATTTTGCAAACCTAAGAGTGGATGTTCATAATCCTGATTTTAAGATATATATAGATGTAAAAGAAAATGTTTATGTGTATGCTGATAGGTTTGAAGGCTTAGGAGGTCTCCCAATCGGATCTTCAGGAAAAGGCCTATTACTCTTATCTGGCGGAATTGATTCACCAGTAGCTGGTTTTATGGTGGCAAAAAGAGGAATGAAGATTGACTGCTTACATTTTCATTCATATCCTTTTACATCAAAAAGAGCCTTACAAAAGGCTATTGACCTAGGAGAAATTTTATCAGCCTACACAGGCAAGATGACTATATATTCAATAAATTTAGCTGATATTTATAAGGCAATTAACCAAAATTGTGATAGGAGAGAAACAACAATCTTATCTAGGAGATTTATGATGAGGATTGCCAATAAAATAGCTGAAAGCAAGGAGTATCAAGCCTTAATTACAGGGGAAAGTTTGGGCCAAGTAGCAAGCCAGACAATAGAGTCAATTTCTGTAATAAATGATTCTTCAGAAAGGCCAATCTTAAGACCATTAGTTGCCATGGATAAGAAGGATATTATTGACATATCATATAAAATAGGTTCTTATGAAAAATCCATAGAGCCATATGATGATTGTTGCTCAATTTTTGCCCCTGATTCACCACTAACAAAACCTAAGTTAAAATATATAAAAATGTCTGAAGAAAAGCTAGACATAGAAAAGTTAGAAAATGAAGCTATCGATAAGATGGAAATAATAGAAATATCTTGACAAAGTTATCAAATAGAAGTAATATATATGAGTAGACCGCTCAGTTAGGGCTCTGATCCCCGAATGCTGGCGAGAATTTAAGAATTAGGAGGATTTCCATGTACGCAATAATCAAAACAGGTGGAAAACAATACAAAGTATCAGAAGGTGACTTGGTAAGAGTTGAAAAACTTAATTACGAAGTTGGTGAAACTGTTGATTTTGAAGAAGTTTTATTAGTATCTAACGATGGAGATATCAAAGTTGGTAGTCCAGTTGTTGAAGGTGCAAAAGTATCTGCAACTGTTGAAGATCAAAATAAAGCTAAAAAAATCGTAGTGTTTAAATTTAAACCTAAAAAACAATATAGAAAAAAACACGGTCACAGACAACCTTATACTTTAGTAAAAATTAATAGCATAAGTCTTTAATGATTAATGTTGATTTATTAATCAATCAAAAGGACGAAATAGTAGGATTTGAAGTTAAAGGTCATGCAGAATATGATGAATATGGCAAAGACCTGGTATGTTCAGCTGTAACAATACTTGCCTATACTTGTGTAAATACCCTTGATAAATATGAAGATGAGGTGATTTTTGCAGATGATGAAGTAACAATGTCTGTAAGTATTGCTTATCCGAATAGGGAAACAGAAGTAATATTTGATTATTTTAAGACTGGTATTGAAACACTTTTAGGTAATTATAGCAGCTATGTGAAATTAAATTATAAGGAGAAATCATGATATTAAATATTAATTTACAAAGATTTTCAAGTAAAAAGGGAGTTTCATCTTCAAAGAACGGTAGAGACTCAAGAGCTAAAAGACTTGGCGTTAAAAGAGCTGACGGTCAATTTGTAAATGCTGGAACAATCATTGTTAGACAAAGAGGAACAAAAATCCACCCAGGAAATAACGTTAAAAGAGGTGCTGATGATACTCTTTATGCATCATGTGAAGGTGTTGTAAAATTTGAAAGAAAAGGCAAAAGCAGAAAACAAGTATCTGTTTATGCACAATAATTAAGAAAAAATTAAGCTTGCCTTTGGCAAGCCTTTTTTTATGAAAGGAAAAATATGATAGATATAGCAAAAGTAAGCTTAAAGGCAGGCGATGGCGGTAATGGTGCAGTCGCTTGGAGAAGGGAAAAATATGAACCAACTGGAGGACCAGCCGGTGGTGATGGGGGAAATGGTGGCTCAATAATTATAAAAGCCACAAGAAACCTCTCCACTCTTGATGAATTTAGATATAAGAAAAAATTTCATGCAGAAAATGGTGAACAAGGTGGAAAGAATAAAAAATTCGGCAAAAAAGGCGAAAACTTAATAATACCAGTGCCTGTAGGAACTTTAATCAGAGAAGAAGAATCTAATGTTATTATAAAAGATTTAAACAAAGATGGTGAAGAATTCTTAATTGCCAAAGGTGGTAGAGGCGGTAGAGGTAACGTCCACTTTAAAAACTCTATTAGACAAGCTCCTAGGTTTGCTGAGTCAGGAAGAAAAGGTCAAGAAATCAATGTAATCTTTGAGCTAAAAGTACTAGCTGATGTAGGACTTGTCGGCTTACCAAATGTAGGTAAATCAACTCTTTTATCCGTAATAAGTAAGGCAAAACCAAAGATTGCTAATTATCATTTTACAACAATTGATCCTAATCTTGGGGTAGTCCAAGTTGATAGTGAGAGAAGTTTTATAGTTGCAGATATTGCTGGTCTAATCGAAGGTGCAAACGATGGGCAAGGTCTAGGCCATGATTTTTTAAAGCATGTAGAAAGATGCAGGATACTAATCCATGTTGTAGATATAGCAGGACTTGAAGGAAGAAATCCAATCGATGATTTTAGGCTAATTAATAAAGAATTAGAACTTTATAATGACGATTTAGCTAAAAAACCAATGATAATCGCCCTTAATAAATCAGAATTAGATTCTAATAATAATGCCGAAGAGTTTATAAAAGAATTTGGAAATTCTTATAAAATTTTCAAAATATCAGCTGCTACCACTCAAGGTATAAAAGATATGATTGATTATGTAGCTTTTGATCTAGATAAGAGAAAAGAAGAAGAGTTTGCTCTTATGGAAGAAGTAGACGAAAACTTCTTAGATGAATTTTATAATAAAGAAATTGAATACGATCTTAACTTTACAAAAGAAGATGATATTTATATAGTTTATGGTAAGAGAGTCGATAATTTGATAAAGAAGGTAGACATAGACGATTATGACTCAAGAATGTATTTTGAATCGACCCTAAGAGAGATGGAAGTATTTGACAAACTTAAAGAAATGGGAATAAAAGATGGAGATAGTGTAGCAGTAGGCGATATTGTCTTTGAGTATTATGAATAGGAGGAAGTATGTTAACAGGAAAGCAAAGAGCTATGCTTAAGCAAGAAGCTCATGATTTTAAACCAATAATAAATATAGGTAAATTTTCAGTAACAGATCAATTGCTAGAAGCAATTGATGAAGCCTTAGAAGCTAGGGAATTAATAAAAATAAAGATTCTAAATAATAATCTAGATGATGCTGATGAAATTATTGATACTATAATTGACAAATTAAATTGTGAGTTTATTTCACATATTGGATCAATAATTACAATTTACAGAAAAAACGAATCAAATTCTTATAACTTATAATGAGGATAGGACTTTATGGAGGAACATTTGATCCAATACATTTAGGTCATTTAATAGTGATGGAGAATGTGATTAATTATATGAATCTTGATAGAATTATCATATTACCATCATCTAATCCTCCTCACAAAAAAGATAAGAAGATTACTAATGTCAATACTAGAGTTGAAATGGTAAGCGAGGCTATCAAAGATAATGATAAGATAATCTTATCTACCTTTGAATCCACAGATCAGGTAGTTAGGTACACCCATGATACAATAAAATATTTTACAGATTCTCTAAAGGGACATGAAATCTTTTATATAATGGGTGAGGACTCATTTATGACTATAGATACTTGGAAGAATTATAAATATATATTAGACTCAAATATAATTGTTTTTTCCAGGGAAGGTATAGATTCTGAAAGCCAATTTGTTGAAAAAGTAAAAAAAGTTAGGAAGGATAATCCAAATATATTCCTAGTAAATAGCTTAAGTATAAATATATCTTCAACTCTAATAAGATCTTTAGTAAAGGATGAGAAAAGTATAAAATATCTTGTTAAAGATGAGGTTGCTTATATTATTAAACAGAGGAATTTATATGCATGATCTTGATTATATTAAAGAAAAAATATTAGAAGATATTGGAGAAAAAAGATATAACCATAGTCTTAGGGTAGCTAAAACAGCGAGTAATTTAGCTAAAATTTACGGATTAGATGAAGAAAAAGCCTATCTAGCAGGAGTTTTACATGATTGTGCAAAATACAACGAAAAAAAGTATATAGATAAGCTATATATCGACATTTCAAATTATCCAGTAAGTTCAGAAACAGACCCTGTTCTCCATTCATTTTTAGGAGCAGAATTAGCAAAAAAAGTGTATAATATTAATGATGAGGATTTATTATCAGCGATAAGTTTCCACACTACTGGCAAGGCAAATATGAGTAAGTTAGAGAAAATAATATTTATTGCTGATGCTATAGAACCTGCTAGGGATTTTAAGGGGATTGAAGATATTAGAAAAGAATCAGTAGTTAACTTGGATGAAACTATGTTGATGCTGCTTGATAGTAGTATAAAATTTTTAATATCAAAAAAATCAACTATAAATCCACTAAGTATAGAAGCAAGAAATTACTTGATAGAGGAGAAAAATGGAAAAACTAGACATAATAGTTAAAACACTAGAAGATAAATTAGCCGATGATATAAATGTAATAAAATTAGAAGACTCTTCTGTAGCGGATTATTTTGTTGTAGCTACAGGTAATTCAATAAACCAAACTAGAGCCTTAGCTGATTATATAGAAGAAGCTTTAGCAAAAGAAGGTTATGAAGTATTATCAAACGAAGGACTAAGAGAAGGTGAATGGATTTTAATAGATGTTAGTGATGTTATAGTTCACATATTCACCCAAAAACAAAGAGAGTTCTATGATATAGATAATCTATGGGAGAACTAATCCCATAGATTATTAGGAGTAAGTATGCCTAAAGATAGAAAAGACAAATTTATATTTGCAGCTATCATAGCTTTAGCCTTCCTAGTAGCTAATATTTTCTCGGATAATAGCATAATCGATAAATTTACAAATAAAGAAGAGACTATAATTGTAAAGGATACTGACCACAAAAACGGAAACAAAGAAGAAAATACTACAGAAGAAGATGAGTCACCAGATTTGGAAAATTTTGATAAAAAAGTCTATATATCTGGGGAAGTATTGCGTTCTGGCGTTTATGATATAAAAGATGGTGACAGATTAGATGATTTAGTCAAAAAGGCAGGTGGGCTAACAGAAAAGGCAGATATAAATGCGATAAATCTAGCCTTAAGGTTAGAAGATCAGATGAAAATTTACATACCTAATATTGATGAGAATCAAAACATAAATGCTGATAACACCAAAGCATTGGGTCTAAGTCAACCAATCTCTAATCAAAACTCACAAACTAAGGTCAACCTAAATTTAGCAAGCAAGGAAGAACTCATGACTTTGCCCAATATAGGCGAAAAAAGAGCTGAAGCTATAATAGAATATCGAGAGAAAAAGAGATTTGAAAAGATCGAAGAGATAAAAAATGTTAGCGGTATAGGTGATAAATATTTTGATGCAATGAAAGATTTGATAACGGTATAGGGGTATATATGAAATTATCAACAAGAGGCAGGTATGGACTTAGAGCAATATGCTATATAGCAGAAAATGAAGATAAGGGCTATGTACCTGTTTCTGAAATTAGTGAAAATTTAAATTTATCAGAAAATTATTTAGAACAATTAGTAAGAATGCTAAGAAAAGATGACTTGATAAAATCAAGCCGTGGACCAAAGGGCGGATATAAGATAAGCAAACCACTTAAAGATATTTCTATAGGTCAAATTCTAAGGAGCTTAGAGGGTGACCTAACAATGAGTGACTGCGTAAGTGGAAAAGTAGAGTGCACTGAAAAATGTGATGCATATGATGTATTTACAAAATTAGATAGTCTAATAAATGAGGCTGTCGATTCCATAACTTTGGATAATATTATTAAACACGAAATTTAAGGAGAACAGATGAAAAACTTAGGAATGAATGAGCTTAGAAAAAGCTACTTAGAATTTTTTGCAAATGAGAAAAACCATACACTTTTAAAATCATTTCCATTAACACCGATTGATGATGACACTCTTTTATTAATAAACGCAGGCATGGCACCTCTAAAGAAATATTTTACAGGCGAAAAAAAGATGAAAAACAACAGAGCAACTTCATCACAAAGATGTGTTCGTACTGGTGATATAGAAAGAGTTGGAAAGACCGAACGTCATGGTACATTTTTTGAGATGCTAGGTAACTTTTCTTTTGGCGATTATTTTAAAAGAGAGGCAATAAGCTGGGCTTATGAATTTCTAACAGAAAGACTTGGTATAGATAAAAATGATTTATGGGTGACTGTATATAAAGATGATGACGAAGCCTATAATATCTGGCATAATGAAATGAAAATGCCAGCTGAAAGAATTCTTAGACAAGGTAAAGAAGATAATTTCTGGGAGCTAGAAGTAGGCCCATGCGGACCTTGTTCAGAAATTTTTGTCGATAGGGGAGTTGAGAGAGCTATTGATGAAAATGACAACATGCCTGGTAACGATGATTCAGATAGGTTTATGGAAGTATGGAATCTTGTATTTACCCAATTTAACAAAGATAATCAAGGCAATTATACAAATCTTGCTCATCCAAACATAGATACAGGAATGGGCCTTGAAAGAATTGCAATGGTTCTTCAGGGAAAAGATAATATCTTTGAAATAGATGTGATGGCAGAAATAATATCTGAAATTGAAAAATTATCTAACAAAATATATAAAGAAAATAAAAAAGATGATATATCAATCAGAGTTATTGCAGACCATGCCAAGGCAATGACATTTTTAGTTTCAGATGGGGTTATTCCATCAAATGAAAAACGTGGATATGTATTAAGAAGACTTATAAGAAGAGCTTATAGACACGGTAAATTATTAGGAATTGAAGGAGCATTTTTAAATAAGATAGTTGACAAGGTTGTAGAAACCTATAAAGCAGAATATGACGAATTAGTAGATAATCAAGAAAATATTCATAAAGTTATAAGTGATGAGGAAAATAGATTCCAAAAAACAATAAACCAAGGATTAGATATACTTAATGACCTAATTGCTACAACAAAAGCAAATGGACAAAAGGTATTTGATGGTTCAGATGCTTTCAAGCTATATGACACTTATGGTTTCCCATTAGATCTTACAAAAGAAATACTTGAAGAAGAAAATCTAGAAGTAGATGAAAAGAAGTTTGAAGAAGAGATGGAAAAACAAAGAAATCTTGCAAGAAATGCTCGTAAGGTTGATAAGGGCTCAAACCACGACAACCTAATAACAGACCATATAGCAAAGACAGAATTTGTCGGCTATGATGAATTTGATGTTGATGCTAAAATACTAGCAATATTTGTAGATAATGAAGAAAAAGAATCGATAAAAAATCCTAATAAAGGTATAGTAATAAGTAATAAAACTTCATTTTATCCAGAAGGTGGTGGACAAGTAGCTGATACCGGATATATATTAACAAATAAGGGTAAGGCAAAAGTCATAGATGTACAAAAGAAAAATGATATAATATTCCATTATGTTGAAATTCTAGAAGGCGAGCTTGTTGCAAATGATGATGCGGAATTTAAGATTGATTTGGAAAGAAGATACGATATCCAAAGAAACCATTCTGCAACACACTTACTTGATCAAGCATTAATAGATGTGCTTGGTAAAGATATAAAACAAGCAGGTTCTTTAGTAGATCCAAATAAGCTTAGATTTGACTTCTCTTACAACAAGGCTTTAAGCCAAGAAGAAATATTACAAATAGAAAAAATAGTCAATGAAAAAATCAGAGCAGAGCTTCCTGTGAAAAAAGAATATATGGACTATAAAAAATCTGAAGAAATTGGAGCTATCGGACTATTTGAGGATAAGTACAAAGAAACTGTAAGAGTTGTATCTATGGGTGATTACTCAAAAGAGTTATGTGGTGGTTGCCATGTAAACAATACATCTGAAGTCTTAATCTTTAAGATAGAATCCGAATCATCAGCAGCTGCAGGAGTTAGAAGAATCGAAGCTATAACAGGAAAAGCTGTATATAATTTGATTTTGGCACAAGAAGATAAGCTTAGAAGCATAGCAGCTAGTTTAGATACAAACGTCCATAACATAGATTCTAAAATAAAATCTCTTAAGAATGAACTCATTAATAAAGATGAGGAAATTAAGAGATTAAAATCTCAATCAAATAAAGACATATTTGGAGAACTAAAAGAAAAGATAGAAGAAGTAAATGGAATTAATTTGCTAGTAGCCAAATTTGATAATGTAAGCATTGATGAGCTAAGGGATTTGGAAAATAGGATTAAAAACCAATATTCTAATCTTGTAATCGTCTTTGCAACTGTTTCAGATAAGATAATATTTACTGTTTCAGTAGATGATAATTTGACAGATAAATACAATGCTGGTCAAATTATAAGAGAAATTGCAAAAGTCGCTGGTGGAAATGGTGGTGGAAGGAAAAACTTCGCCCAAGCTGGTGCGAACGACATATCTGCATTAGATAAAGCCTTAGAAAAGGCTTATGAAATAATCAAGGAGTAATATTATGACTGATAATAATAAGTTTAATGAAACTATGCTCTTTAAAAGAGAAGATGTAGAGAAAAATGATATTAGAGAAATATTAACAACAGTTTATAAAGCTCTTGAAGAAAAGGGATATAAACCAAATCCTCAAATTGTTGGCTACCTTCTATCTGGGGATCCAACTTATATAACAGCACATAATGGTGCTAGAAAGCTTATTAGGGCAGTTGATAGAGATAAAATATTAGAAGAATTATTAAACAATTATATCAATGACTAGAATAATGGGCTTAGATGTTGGAGATAAAACAATTGGGATCGCTTTAAGCGACCCAATGTTTATCACTAGCCAACCTTTTGAAACAATCAAAAGAAAAAAAGCAAAACTTGACATAGATAGAATAGAAGAAATTATTAATGAAAAAGATGTTTCAACTCTAATAGTTGGACTTCCTAAAAATATGAATAATACAATTGGCCCTCAGGCTATGAAAGTTATGAGCTTTGTTGACCTAATCAAAAAAAGAATAGATATTGAAATAATCTATCAAGATGAAAGGATGACAACACTTGAATCTGAGGCTGTTCTTATTGATATGTCTGTAAGACGAGAAAATAGGAAAGAACATATTGATAAAATCGCTGCTAGCTTTATCTTACAAAGCTATTTAGACAGGAGAAATAATGAATAGTATCTTTTTACTGGATGAAAATAATAATGAAGTTGAATTTAATATAGAAGACACTTTCGGAATTGATGATAACAATTACGCAGCTTTAAGAAATCCTATTGATGATATGATATTAATAGTGGAAGTAATTAATGAAGCTGATGAAGTTATATTTAAATCCATAGAAGATCAAAATCAATTAAACGAAATAATTGAATTTTATGAAGAGATGAAAAGAGAAATTAATGAACATTGAACAAGTAAAGAAAATTTTTGAGAATAATAATCAAAAATTTACTAAACAAAGACAGCTGATATTTACTGTTTTGAAAAATTCTTCACAAAAGCATTTAACACCTGAAGAACTTTTCTCTATTGTTCATCAAGACCATAAGCAGGTTGGGATAGCAACTATTTATAGAACTTTAAATATTTTTGAAGAGCTAGGTATAGTTAATAAGCAAGAATTTACTGACCAAGCTTATACTTATGAATTGATAGACCCAGAGAGTGATCATCATGATCACATCATTTGTACAAAATGTGGGAAAATATTGGAAGATGAGTTTTTATCTGTTGATGAAGTAAAAAACTCATTGAAAGAAAATTATGACTTTGATTTGTCTTATTATTCTTTGAGGATTTATGGAGTATGTTCCGATTGTCAGAAAAATGAGGAGAAATAATGACAAATGAAAAGAAATTAAGAATAATCCCTATAGGGGGATTACACGAAATAGGAAAAAACTGCACGGTTGTAGAATACGGCAATGATATGATTATGATTGACTGTGGACTAACATTTCCAGATAGTGAAATGTTAGGAGTTGACATAGTTATCCCTGATTTTACCTATGTAGAAGAAAATAAAAATAAATTAAGAGGTATTTTTGTAACCCATGGTCACGAAGACCATATTGGTGCAATACCATATTTTCTTAAAAATGTTGATACAAATGTATACTGTTCAAAATTAACAAAGGGACTTTTAGGAAATAAATTTAAAGAGCACGGCTTAAATACAAATAAGATTAAGATGGTAAATGTAAATAATACAGTTAAGGCAGGAAGTCTAAGTATAGAATTTATAAGAGTAAGCCACTCTATTCCTGATGCTTGTGCTATAGCTGTTAAATCACCAGTAGGTACTGTAATCTTTACAGGTGACTTCAAAATGGATTTCACTCCAATTGACAACGACCCAACAGATATACAAAGACTTGCTGAACTTGGAAGAAAAGGTGTGTTAGCTCTTTTTGCTGACTCAACAAATGTTGAAAGAGAAGGATTTTCTGTAAGTGAAAAGACAGTAGGCGAAACTTTTATAAAAATCTTTGGCCAAGCCAAATCAAGAATAATTGTAGCTACTTTTGCATCAAACCTTCATAGGGTCCAACAAATCATAACTGCAGCAGAAAAATATAACAGAAAAGTTGCCTTATCAGGCAGGTCAATGCTAAATAACGTAAAAATTGCCACTGAGTTAGGTTTTCTTAAGATTAAAAAGAATACTCTAATAGATATGAAAGCAATAAAAAAATATGCTGACGATGAGCTTGTAATCCTATCTACAGGAACCCAAGGGGAGCCACTAAGTGCACTAACAAGGATGGCTAATAAAGAACATAGACAAATTAGCTTAAATGAAACTGATACAGTTATCCTATCTTCATCACCTATACCAGGTAATGAGATGGCAATAAATACAACAATCAACAATCTTACAAAAATTGGTTGTAAGATTATATATTCTTCTTTAGCACAAGTCCATGCATCAGGTCACGCTTGTCAAGAAGAAATAAAACTTATGTACCAACTAGTTACACCAAAGTATTTAATACCAGCCCACGGCGAGATAAGGATGCTTAAGAAACACGCTGATATAGCTGTAGACATGGGTCAACCAAAGGAGAACATCTTTATAGTTGAAAATGGGGATGTAATTGAGTTTAGTAAAAAGTCTGCCCAAATAAAAGGTAAGGTTCAAGCTGGAAACGTACTTGTTGACGGTTCAGGTATTGGGGATGTAGGAAATATAGTATTAAAAGATAGAAAACACCTATCTGAAGATGGCCTAATGGTAGTTTCTATAACCTTTGATAAACATACCCAAGAGCTTTTAGCAGGTCCTGAGATAGTCTCACGCGGTTTTGTTTATGTCAAGGAGAATCAAGACATAATCGAAAATGCAAGAGACATTGTCTTAAGGTCTATAGATAAATGCAAAAAAGATGATATAAAAGCCTTAAGCCAAATCAAATATCAAATAAGAGAAGACCTAAAATCATATATTTACAATGAATTAGGTAGAGATCCAATGATATTACCTGTAATATCTGGTATAGAAAATGGGAAATATTAATTATAAACATAGCTCCCAATTTATAGAAGATTTGCTAGAAGATGTTGATTTTTTAGAATTAAGAAAATACGCTGAGGAAAATAGAGTTCCTATTATGAATAGCCAGACCAAAGAATTATTGGTAAGTTTAATAAAAATTGCCAAGCCTAAAAAAATACTTGAAATAGGCACGGCTATTGGCTATTCTTCCTTAATTTTTTCTAAGTATTCTGATGCGGATATTACAACTATTGAATTAGATGAAGATACTGCAAAAATAGCAAATGATAACTTTAAAAAATATAAAACAAATATCACATTAATAAATGATGATGCTATGAAAGCCTTGAGAAATATTGATCAAGGCTTTGATTTTGTTTTCATTGATGCTAATAAATCTAGATACCTAGATTATTTTAAAATAACAAGCAAATTATTAAATGAGGGAGGAATCATTGTAGCAGACAATGTTCTTTTTAGAGGTGAAGTTTGTAACGATGATTTAATAGAAAAAAGAAAGATAACCTTGGTTAAAAATTTAAGAAAATTTTTAGCCTATATAACACACAACGAGGATTTTATAAGTTCAATTATCCCCATAGGAGATGGACTTACAATCAGCGTAAGGAGATAAAATGGAAAATAAAAAAGTAGAATTACTTGCCCCCGCTGGAGACTTTGAGAAACTACAAACTGCTATTAAATTTGGAGCGGATGCAGTTTATCTTGCTGGAGACAACTTCGGCCTAAGGGCAAATGCAAAAAATTTTAATGATGAAGAATTAAAAAAAGCTGTAGAGTATGCTCATTCTAAAAATGTTAGAGTGCATGTTACTATGAATATAATGCCTCATGATGGTGATATGACAGGTATTATTGAATACCTTGAACACTTAAATACAATTGGTATAGATGCATTAATAATATCTGACCCGGGTATATTTAATTTAGCTAAAAAACATACAGATATAGACTTGCATATCTCAACTCAAGCTTCAGTTACAAACTCAGCAACTGTTAATTTTTGGTATGAAATGGGTGCAAAAAGAGTAATATTAGCTAGGGAATTATCATTAAAAGAAATAACAGAAATTAGAGCGAATACTCCAAAAGATATGGAAATAGAATGCTTTATTCACGGAGCCATGTGCATATCTTATTCTGGAAGATGTTTATTATCATCATATATGACAGGAAGAGATGCTAATAGGGGAGACTGTGCCCAACCTTGTAGGTGGAAATACTCTCTTCAAGAAGAAACAAGACCTGGTGAATATTATCCTATAGAAGAAGATGGTAATGGTGGAACCTTTATCATGAATTCGAAAGACCTATGCTTAATTGATGAAGTAGATAAATTAATTGAAGCTGGGATAGATAGTTTTAAAATAGAAGGAAGAATGAAGACACCTTTTTATGTAGCAACTGTAATTAGGTCTTATAGACAGGTAATTGATGCTTATTATGAGGGACATTTTTCAAAAGAACTAGCAGAAAAATATTTTAACGAGATAAATAAAGCAAGCCACAGGCACTTCACTAAAGGATTCTTCCATAATAAACCAGATGAAAATGACCAGATTTATGGAACATCTTCTTATATAAGAAATTATGATTTTATAGGTCTTGTCAAAGCTTATGATAAGAACTCTAAAATTGCAACAATTGAACAAAGAAATAGATTCTTTAAAGGTGATGATATAGAAATATTTGGAAATAGCAAAGATTTCTATAATTTTACAATAGAGCACATGGAAGATGAAAATGGTGAAGAAATCGAAGTTGCAAATAAACCTAAACAACTAATTAAAATGAAAATAGATCTGCCCTTAGAAGAGGGAGATATATTAAGAAAAGAGATTGAAAAATAAATATTTAAAAAAGACGAGATTATATTTTCTCGTCTTTTTAAAAATAAGTATCCGATATTAATCTTCAGATGGATTTTCTGAAAATTCTGCTCTTGTTCTTCTTGCTTCAACACCAACGTTTGAATTTTCATCAGCTTCATCAGAAATTGATCTAAGATTTTCTTGGTCAGGACTTAGTTTTTTATCTAAAGATTCTCCACCATTTTCTTTGTTTTCTTCTCTGATTTTTTTATCAAGTTCTTCATTACCTCTGTATTGGTTATCATTTGTAACTTTGTCTGCCATAATATCTCCTTTTTAATCTACATTAAGCATTCTTATACTACTATAATAACATATTTAATAAAATTTTACAATCATTTTCCTAATGTGACTTTTCTATTAATTTAATAATCTCGACTATAACATCACTTGCTTTTTGCATATGCTCAATTGGTATAAGCTCATAAATTCCGTGGAAATTCATGCCACCTGTGAAAATATTAGGTGTTGGTAGTCCCATAAAAGAAAGTTTAGAACCATCTGTACCACCTCTTATCGGGCTAACAAGTGGAATTATGTCAAGATTTTCCATGGCAGTTTTAGCAATTTCCACAATATCCATATGATCTTTTATGATATCTCCCATATTGTAGTAAGAATCTGATAACTGGACATCGATAATATTACCGTATTTTTTATTAAGATAAGCTGCATTATCTTCGATTTCCTTCTTCATATTTTCAAAGGTAGCTCTATCGTGATCACGAATAATATAATGCAGCTTGGTAATTTCTGTTTCACCCTTTATATCTAATAAGTGGAAAAAGCCCTCATAGCCTTCTGTATGTTCTGGACGTCTTACACTACCTAGTAACCTATCAAATTGATTTGCTACGCTTATAGAGTTAATCATTGTGTTTTTAGCAGAACCAGGATGGATAGATTTACCTCTTATAGTAATTTTAGCATCAGCAGCATTGAATGATTCATATTCTAATTCACCCAGGATGCCACCGTCTATAGTATAGGCGAAGTCAGCCCCAAATCTTTCTACATCGAAAGAATCACAACCTGTGCCTATTTCTTCATCTGGGGTAAAGGCGATCTTTATATCACCATGTTTAATATCAGGGTTACTAACTATATAATCAATAGCGTGCATAATAGCTGAGATTCCTGCCTTATCATCAGCACCTAGAAGTGATTCGCCCCTAGTTGTTATAAGAGTTGTGCCTACTAAGTCATTTAAGTAAGGGAAATCTTCAACTTTTATAGATTTTTCTTCATTTAGTTTTATGTCTCCACCTTCATATTTGATAATTTGCGGATTATCAATTTTTCCATACATTTCTGGTGATGTATCCATATGTGATATGAAGCCTACCTTTGGTAGATTTTTATCTGAGTTAGATTTTATCTCAGAAAATACAAAACCTTCTTCATTAATTTCTGCAACAAGACCAAAGTCTTCAAGTTCTTTTTTTAATTCTTTTGCCAAAACAAGTTGACCTTCTGTAGAAGGTTTTTGAATTTCACCTTTTTCTGGATCACTTTTTGTATCAAAGCTTATATAATTTAAAAATCTATCTTCTATTTTTTTCATAATATCTCCTTTATCACTATTATACTTGCAATTGTAAAATGGGCTAAAATTGGTATACTAAATAAGGAAGGTGATAGGATGAAATTAAAGATTATAACAGACAACCAAGTTCCAGCTTATGCTACAGAACATGCTGCTGGAATTGATCTATATTGTAAGACTAAGGAAGATATAAGTATAAAGCCTGGGGAAACTGTAAAAATTAATACAGGATTAAAAGTAGAAATACCAGAAGGATACTTTGGTGCAGTTTATCCAAGGTCATCAACAGGTGTAAAGAAACAACTTATGCTTGCCAACACTTTAGGGGTAATTGACTCAGACTATAGAGGAGAGCTAATGATGTTCTTCTATAATTATGGCAAGACCGATCAGGTTATCAAAAATGGTGATAGGCTTGCTCAATTAGTGATTCAACCTTATCTTAGATGCCAGATAGAAGAAGTAGAAGAGCTTTCAGAAAGCGAAAGAAATGAAGGCGGATTTGGATCTACGGGAAGATAATGAATAAATTTAATAGAATATTTAAGAAGAATAAATACAAACTATATCTCCTAGCATTACTTGCTATAGTACTTATATTTGCAGGAATATTTCTTAAGAAAAAATATGAAGATATGACAATGTCAAAATACAGTAATGATATTGTTATTATAAAGGGAAATGGAGATGAGTTAAAGTCTTTTTCAATTAAGGAATTGAAAGCTTTAGGCTCAAATAAAACTGAAGTATATATTAATAACGGCTTAGAGAAAGTCGAAGTCGAAGGGATATCTTTAGAAAAACTTATAGGAAACTTAGATTATAATTTTAGAGATAGACCTACTATAGAGATAGAAGATAATAATGGAAATGCTACTAGGTATCCAATGTCAGTAGCCCTAGAAGTTGATAGGATATATTTAGTTTATAAAATAGAAGGTCAACCACTACTTGAATACAATCCTTCATACGGTACTTTGGCAATAATAGATACAAATTCTAAAAGTGCTAGCAGTTGGATAACCAATGTTAAAACCCTAAACTTACAATAATAAAGCTCATGATTAGTCATGAGTCTTTTTTCTTAAGAGGTATAGTTAAATAGAGAGGTAGAAGATGAAAAGTAAGTTTAAATATGATAAATTAACCCCAATGTTAAAACATTATGTAGATATGAAAAAAGACTTTACAGATGCCTTACTCTTATACAGGGTAGGTGATTTTTATGAGACTTTTTTTGATGATGCAATAATAACTGCTAAAGTATTATCTTTAACCTTGACAGGAAAAGAATGTGGTCATGAGGATAGGGCGCCGATGTGTGGAGTACCTCATCACGTAGTTGATACTTATGTCAATAAACTAGTTAAAAAAGGATATAAGGTAGCCCTATGCGATCAGGTAGAAGATCCCAAAGAGGCCAAAGGCCTTGTAAAAAGAGCCATAACTAAGGTAATAACTCCGGGAACCTTAACAGACATAGAATCTCTAGATAGGAAAGAAAATAACTATCTTTTATCAATATTTGAAAATGAATATGGTATAGCAATGACCTATTGTGATATATCCACAGGTAAGCTTGTATGCCTTGAAATAAAAGCCCTAAGCAAGAGCCTAGGTAAAAAAGCAATTGATCAAATAGAAAAGATAAATCCTGCAGAATTGGTTATAAATTCAAATTATTCCAACCAAGATCTAAGACAGTATTTTAATTTAAATAATAATATCTTTCTAAACTATATTAATTTTACAAATGATTATGAAAATAGAATCAAAACCATAGTCAAATATTTAGGTAAGGAAAATTTAGAGAAGATATCTGATAAAAGACTAGCAATAATTTCTTTAGCAAATCTACTTGATTATATATATAAGTATTACAATGAAAAATTAGAACATATTAATAATATTGAACTTTTAAAGATCAATGAATATATGGAAATAGAAGCTAATACGAGAAAAAATCTAGAGCTTACCAGAAACTTAAATAACAACAGTAAGGAAAATACCCTAATCTCTCTATTAGATGAGGCAGATACTGTAATGGGATCTAGGCTAATTCACGACTGGTTAGAAAGACCCTTAATAGATAGGGATAAGATACAAAGAAGACTTGATTTAGTTGATGGATTTTATAAGGATAATATTTTATCTAGGAATGTGTCTAATATTTTAGATAGCATATATGATCTAGAAAGAATACTTGCTAAAATCTCTTATAAAAGAGCAAATGCAAGGGATTTAATTTCTCTAAAAAATTCCTTGAAGGATATTCCTAAGCTAAAAGATATACTAAAAAATTCCAATAATAAGTTAATATCAGCCCTAGGCATTAATTTACCAGATATAAGTGACATTTATGATTTAATTGATAAATCAATTGTACTGGAACCGCCTATAACAATTACTGAAGGTAATTTAATAAAAGAAAATTATAACAAAGACTTAGACGATTTAAAAAAATTATCTAATAATGCTGAAGATAGACTCTTAACCTATGAAAAGGAACAAAGAGATCTTACTGGAATTAAGAATTTAAAAATCATCTATAACAAGAATAACGGTTATTCTATTGAGGTTACAAAGGTAAATACCGATAAGGTTGATAAGTCATATATTAGAAAACAAACACTTAAAAACCAGGAAAGATACACAACAGAAGAATTAGAAAATATTAGCTCTCTTATCTTAAATGGGAAGGATAAGATTAATAGTCTTGAATATGAACTTTTTAATGATATTGTAGATAAAATATTAGAATCAACCTCAAGACTTCAATCCCTATCAAAAATGATAGCTAATATTGATTCACTTAATTCCTTTGCTAAAATTGCTACAAAATACAATTATGTAAAACCAATAATAAATGATGAGCCTGTAATAAAGATAGAATCAGGGAGACATCCTGTTATAGAGAGAAACCTAAAAGAAAATGAATTTATAGCAAATGATACAGATATTGGCGAGGATACTAATCTAATACAGATTATTACTGGTCCAAATATGGCTGGTAAATCGACATATATGAGACAAACAGCTCTTATAATAATTATGGCTCAGATAGGTTCATTTGTACCAGCAGACAGTGCCCAAATTGGAATTTGTGATAAAGTGTTTACAAGGATAGGGGCAAGTGATAATATATCAAAAGGTCAGTCTACCTTTATGCTAGAGATGAATGAAGTATCAAATATTTTGGAAAATTCTACAGATAGGTCTTTTGTTATCCTGGATGAAGTTGGTAGGGGAACAAGCTCTGACGATGGGCTAAGTATAGCTATGGCCTTAGTTGAGTATTTATCAAAGCATAAGAAGGTTAAGACTGTGTTCGCTACTCACTTTCACGAATTAACTATTCTTGAAAATGAGCTTGATAATGTTACAAATCTTAAGATAGAAATCCTTGAAGAGAATAATAACTTAGTTTTCTTAAGAAAAATAAGCAAGGGAAAATCTGACAGATCATACGGTATAGAAGTTGCTAAATTAAGCGGCTTGCCTGATGAGATAATTGATAATGCTAATAAGATAATGAACAAACTATCTAATGATGATTTTTATGAAGTAGATAAGCAAAAAGAGCTTAAAAATTCAATAGATGAAATAAAAGATAAGAAGCTAGAAGATTTAAGAAATTTGTCAGAGGATATAAATATTAATGAACTTACTCCTCTAGAAGCACTAAATAAACTAAATATATTAATAGAAAGAATCGGTGAATTATAGTGCCTATAATTAGACTAAACAAGGATACAATAGAAAAAATAGCGGCAGGAGAGGTAATAGAATCTCCTCTTTCTGTTGTTAAAGAATTGGTAGAAAATTCCATTGATGCTAATAGTAAAAATATAACAGTTGAAATAAGAAATGGCGGTAAGTCATATATAAGAGTCACAGACGATGGGGCAGGTATTGATAGTGATGAATTAGAGATAGCCTTCAAAAAACATGCCACAAGTAAGATTACTGATTTTGATGATTTATATAGGATTGACACTCTTGGATTTAGGGGGGAAGCTCTTCCAAGCATAGCAGCCGTAAGTAAACTTACAGCTATTTCTAAGACTGAAGGTGCACCTATAGGTAGTAAGTTAGTCATAAGCTCAAAAGATACCAGTAAAAGTTCGATTGCTACAAATAAAGGTACAAGTATTATAGTGGAAGACTTATTTTATAACATACCTGCTAGGAGAAAATTCTTTAAATCCGACCTAGCAGAAACAAATAAAATTACAAAGCTTCTTTATGCTTTTGCTATAGGTTATCAAGATATATCTTTTAAATATATAAAAGATGATAGTCTACAATTTAGATCAACTTCAAATACATCTTTTAAGCTAAATATAGCTGATCTTTTAGATAGTTTGCTTGAAGAAAATTTGATAGAAATAAGTGATAAGAACGATATTTTTAATATAAAAGCCTATATTTCAAATTCAAACTATTATCGTGGAAAGAGATCAATGCAATATGTCTTTGCAAACAAAAGATTAATTGAAAATGATGAAATAAATAGGGCTATTGAATACCAATACCAAGGACTTATCCCTAATGGAAGATATCCAGCTTTTTTCTTATTTATAGATACAAATCCCAAAAATATAGATGTAAATATCCATCCTAATAAAAAGATAATTAAATTTTCCTACGAGGAAGAACTTATAGACCTAATCACTAATTCAATTAACAAGGCTTTTAAGAAGAATAAAGACATAAAGACTATCAGACAGGAAGTCACTAAGGAAAATAAAAGCCTAGATTTCAGCGATTATAAGGCTATACTTGATAAGTATTCTCCAGTTGAGAATTTAATTAGAGAAAGTCCGAGTAATTATTCAACTGAAAATTCTAATAACTTCTTTGATGAATCTTTACCATTGGATTTAGGGGCATTGGAAGAAAATAATGATTTTTATGAAGATGTTATCGAAGAGAAATTTATAGATGATATACCAACCTACAAGACAAGTTTGTTTTTTCGATATTCAATATTTGAAGATAAGAATAAAGCCTATATACTCGACCATAGAAAAGCTGATGAGAAAATTAAAATGTCTAAATATATTAGAGATTTTAAAGAAGGCAATATAGCAAGACAGATTCTTACAAATCCACTAACAGTTGAGCTTAAGGTTGATGATATTAAAAGAGTTAAAGAAAAGGATAATTTATTTGAAAATATGGGCTTTGATATAGATTTTATATCGAATAATAAGCTGATAATTAGAGAAATACCAACCATATTTGATTTACCAGAAAATAGCGATTTCTTTTATGATTTACTCGATATAGATTATGATGATTCAAATAAATTTTTATATAAAAAATTTAGAAAGCTAGTAAAGGCTTTATCCTTTAGAAAGGGCCATAGGATTAACGAAGATGAGGCAGTTTCACTTTATAAAAAACTTATGGATGAAGAAAATCCCTATATAAACTATGATGGACAAGCTACTTTAATAATGATAGATAGTAAAGATTTGGAGAAATACTTTGAAAGATAAACTTATAATAATAACAGGTCCTACTGCAAGCGGAAAGAGTGACATCGCTATAAATTTAGCTAAAAAATTAGATAGTCAAATAATTTCTTCAGATAGTCAACAAGTCTATAGATATATGGACATAGGGACTAATAAGGTTGATGATTTCACGGTAGATCATCATCTAATAAATGTTGTTAATCCAGACGAGAATTTTACAGTTGAATATTTTAGGGCCGAGACCCTCAGCATTATTAGAGAATTAAATGATAATGGCCTTACTCCGATTATGACAGGTGGAACTGGCTTTTATATAGATTCTATATTATTCGATATGAATTATGGAAAGGTCAGTAAAAATGAAGAGCTAAGAGATAAATTAGATTCTGAGGCGGAAGAATTTGGAAATGAATATTTATATGAAAAGCTAAAGGAAATAGATCCAGAAAGTGCAAGTAAATATCATCCAAATGAAAGAAATAGAATAATAAGAGCTCTTGAAATCTATAAGGAAACAGGAGTAAAGGCTTCAGTGCAAAGGACTGGCGAAAGGGTTTTAAATTCTGAAATAAATCCGATTTTGTTTTTCTTAAATTACGAGAATAGGGATATACTCTACGACAAAATAAATCTAAGAGTCGAGCAAATGATTGACCAAGGTCTGATTGAAGAATTTGAATATTTAATTGATAGATTTAATCTAACTCCTGACAGTCAATCTATGGCTGCAATTGGATATAAGGAAATATTTCCATATATAAAGGGTGAAATAAATAAGGATGAGCTTATAGCAACTATTGCTCAAAATACAAGACGATATGCAAAAAGGCAAATAACTTGGATGAAAAGATACAAAAATTATCCTTTTTGCCACGAAATAATAATGGATGAATTAAGCAAGGATGATGCAGGAATGATAATAGAAAGTATAATAAAGGATGTTTATGGACTATAAAGAGATATATGATAATTATAATATAGACGATTCATTTGATGAGATTATCAAAGAGTCTGAGAAAGAATTAGAAGATTTATTTAAACAACATGAAGATATTAGTGAATTTAACCAAGCCAAGGTACTAAGTGCTTTTAATAAAAACGCTCTGCAAACAAGTGATTTTAATTCTTCCACCGGTTATGGTTATGCAGATACTGGTAGGGATACTATAGAGAATATTTTTTCAAGTATTTTCAAGGCTGAAGACAGTCTAGTAAGACCTTCTATAGTATCAGGTACCCATGCTCTTTCGATTGTCTTATTCTCACTATTAAACCACGGTGATAAACTCCTATCTATAACTGATGACCCATATGATACCATGCAGCAAGTGATAGGAATAGCTGGAAATAAGAAGGGGACCTTGCTTGAAAAAGGAATCCTATATGACAAAATTGACTTAAATGATGATGGGTCGATCAAATATGAAAAGATTAGAGATAAAATTGACGATAAGACTAAGGTCATTCTTATTCAAAGGTCAACTGGCTATAGTCAAAGAAGAGCTTTTACAATTGATGAAATTAAAAAAGCTATAGATGAAATTAGAAAAGAAAATAAAGATGTAATTGTTTTCATAGATAACTGCTATGGTGAATTTACAGAAGATAAGGAACCTATAGAAGTCGGTGCTGATATAGTAGCAGGATCATTAATTAAAAACCTAGGTGGGGGAATAGCATTAACAGGGGGCTATATCTCAGGAAAAAGAAATTTGATAGAATATTGTGCAAATACCCTTACTGCACCAGGCATTGGCAAGGACGAAGGATTAAGTTTTGGAACAAATAGGTTGGTTGCAGAAGGCTTATATTTTGCTCCACATGTTGTTAAGGAATCAATTAAAGTGGCACTTTTATTTGCATCTGTGTTTAGGAAATTAGGATATGAAGTTACTCCAAGCTTAGAAGATCCAAGGTCAGATATAATATTAGCTATAAAGCTAGGAAATCCGGATAAGCTTAAAACTTTCTGTAAGGCAATCCAAGAAGCTTGTACAGTTGATTCAACCTTCATTCCTGAAGCATATCCAATGCCAGGATATGAAGACCCTGTAATAATGGCTGCTGGTGGCTTTGTTGAAGGCGCTACATCTGAATTATCAGCGGATGGTCCTCTAAGAGAGCCTTATATGGCATATTTACAAGGAGGACTTAACTATTATCACGGTAAGTTAGCTTTGAAAATAGTTTTAAATAGACTGAAGAAAAATAATTTAATATAGAAATTATCGCCCAAATAGCTTTAAGCTTAATGGGCGATTTTTATATGTCGAGTTTTGAAAGTGGATTTTTGTTGACGGCCTTTTTTAGGTCTTCGTCATCTAAGTGGGTGTAGATTTGTGTGGTAGATACAGAAGCGTGCCCAAGTATATCCTTAAGAGCTCTAATATCAACATCTCCATACTTATACATTAGAGTTGCAGCAGTATGTCTTAGTTTATGGGTTGAATAGATGGTGGTATCAAAACCGGCTTTTTCGAGATATTTATCAATTGTGGCTTGTACAGCTCTATTTGAAATTCTCTTTTTCCTAGTGGATATAAATAGGGCGTTGACCTTATCATCCTTAAGATAAGCTGATCTTATTATAATATATGAATTAATCAGTTCTAAACAATTTTTTGTAAGGTATACAGTTCGTTCTTTATTACCTTTTCCAATGATGTTAAAACTATCTTTATTTACATCAGATAAGTTTATACTTACTAGCTCTGATAGACGCATACCGGTGGTTAAAAAGGTAAAAACCATGGCTAGGTCTCTAGCTCTTAAAAATTCGTTCTTTTCTTTGTTTATTTCATTAAGCAAGATCTCGGTTTCCGAGAGAGTTAGGTATATTGGTTGTCTTTGACTTATTTTGGGATTTGTTAATTTGTTAGCATTATTAGTGTCTATAATTTCAATCTCATTGTACATATATTTGTAAAAAGATTTGATAGCAGAAATCTTACGTGATCTAGTAGTAGCTGAATCATTTTTGTCGTTGTCTAAATATGAAAGAAAGGCATAGAAATCCTGGATAGACATTTGCTCAAAAAATTCGCTATTGATAATATGGTTTATTTTATTAAAATCAAAATCTTTAAGATAAGATTCTTCATTGCCGGAATATATTTTTCTTATAATTTCAAATTCGATAAACATAAGAAGGTCATATTCATATTCCTTAATAGTAGATGCAGAAAGACCTTTGATGGATTTTAAATAGTTTAAATAATCTGTAAGTATAAGGGGTTTAATAAATTTTTCCATAATTACTCCTAATTAAGTTTATAAAGGCTCTAGGATGTATTCGTATTAATATTTACATAGATACTATACTTAAAATTTCGATAAAAACAAATTATTGCACAAAATTGTTATTTTGTGCAATAATTTAAAATTGCCATATACCTCTTTTCATGTCTTTTTAAGATTATATTTTCTTATTTGTCAAGAAGTTTTATGAGTGAATATGCTTTGCTTTATTATATGTATTGTTTTTATGCTTGGGTCTAATTCTCCTTTATATTATTATTTTCAATTAAATTTAAACATCTTCTATAGTTTTATATTAAAAAAATTCTCCTTATAGAACTAGGATTGTAATACGCTCTATTTTGACTTCTAAGCGATTTTAAATTTTTGCTGGTGTATTTATACCTTTAAAATTCTACTAAAAAAACTGCCAAATTACTTGGCAGTTAGTTTAAATAATTAATTAAATATTATTTTGCAAAATCTATCGCTTTGGACTCTCTTAATAAGTTCACTTTAATTTCACCTGGATACTCTAATTCATTTTCGATTTTCTTTGCAATATCTCTAGCTATTACAACCATTTCGTCATCTGATACCTTGTCTGGTTTGACTAATATTCTTAGCTCTCTACCAGCTTGTAGAGCAAATGATTTTTCAACACCATCGAATGAATTTGCGATTTTTTCTAGATTCTCAAGTCTCTTGATATAATTTTCAAGACTTTCGCGTCTAGCTCCTGGTCTAGCAGCACTTATTGCATCTGCTGTTTGAACTAGGATTGATTCAACACAATTTGGTTCAACATCTCCATGATGTGATTCTATAGCGTTAACTACATATTTGTTTTCACCATATTTTATAGCTGCTTCGACTCCTAGTGAGATGTGTGTGCCTTCTTGTTCTTGGTCTATTGCTTTACCAAGATCGTGTAGTAACCCACCACGTCTAGCTAGTTGGGCATCTGCACCTATTTCTTCAGCTAGCATTCCGGCTAAGAGGGCTACTTCTACAGAGTGATTTAGAATATTTTGACCGTAGGATGTTCTAAATTTCATCTTACCTACTAGCCTTATTAGCTGTGGATGAAGATTCATTATTCCTACTTTTTCTGCAGCTGCCTCACCATCTTCTATGATTCTGGCTTCTACTTCGTCTGTAGCCTTTTGAAGCATTTCTTCAATTCTAGATGGATTTATTCTTCCATCTTGAATTAATTTCTCTAGTGCAACTTTGGCTATTTCGCGTCTTACAGGTTCAAAACATGATATCACTACTGCTTCTGGAGTATCATCTATTATAAGGTCTACTCCTGATGCTTGTTCGAAAGCTCTTATATTTCTACCTTCACGGCCTATAATTCTACCTTTCATTTCATCTTTTGGAAGGGAGATTACAGATACAGTATTTTCTGAAACTTGCTCTGGGGCAAATCTTTGAATAGTGGTAGCTAATATTTCTGTTGCAATCTTCTTACTTTCAGATTTAATTCTTTCTTCAGCTTCTTTTATCATTCTGGCTGATTCATGAATTGTCTCTGATTTTACTCTAGCTAATATAATTTCTTTAGCCTCATTGTTAGTTAGTCCAGCGATATTTTGTAGCTCCAACTCTTGTTGTTCTATTAACTTGTCAATTCTTTCTTCTTTTTGTTTCAATTTTTTCTGATCACTAGAGATTTGATCAGATTTCTTGTCAATCAATAAAGATCGATTGTCTAAACTTTCTTCTTTCTTTATCAAACGTGCTTCCCTTTTATTAAGTTCGGCTCTTGTCTGATTTAGCATTTCTTCATTTTCAGATTTCAACTTTGATATTTCATCTTTAGCATCGATTAGAGTTTCTCTTCTTAATGCCTCAGCTTGTTTGTTAGCGTCATCTATGATTTGCCTACTTAAACTTTCAGCACTACCAATCTTAGATTCACCAATTTTCTTACGATAAAGATAGCCAAAATAAAAAGCTAACAATACGAAGGCGACAACTATGATGAGAACAACTATTGGATTTAAATTATCAAACATCATATCACCTCCAATAATATGGAAAATTCATTCCAAATATTATTATACCCGATTTTTATAATTATACGAAATAGTTTTCATTCGAAATAAAAAAAGCAGCCTAAGCTACTTTTTATGAGGGATTATTCGTGCAGGTGAACCTACAGCTGTACAATCATTTGGAACATCAGTAAGAACAACAGAGTTTGCTCCAATCATGCTATTATCTCCTATGTGAATATTACCTAGCAATACAGCACCAGCTCCAATCATTACATTATTACCAACAGTTGGATGTCTCTTTATTTTTTTATTTGTTATGGCTCCTAGAGTTACCGAATGATATATTAAAACATCATCACCAATTTCCGCTGTTTCTCCAATAACTGTTGCCATTCCATGATCTATGTAACATCTACGTCCTATTTTAGCTCCTGGATGGATTTCTATTCCAGTTTCCATCCTTGCTTTAAAGGCGGTTTCCTCTGCCTCATATAATTTACCCTCTAGATATAAATTATGGGCAATATAATGGGCTAGTAAAGCCTTAATTCCAGCAGAGAAGAGGATTGCCTCCTCTTTACTTTTTAATGCTGGATCTTTTTTTAGGGCGTTTTCTATTAATTCTTCTTTATATTGGTTATAATTCAACATTTCCGTATAACTCAGTTGATAGATATCTTTCACCTGTATCAGGTAGAACAGTTACCACAACTTTCCCCTCTCCTAATTTATCTGCTATCTCTATAGCACCTTTAACATTGGCGCCTGATGATATACCAACAGCTAATCCTTCGTTATTTGCTAAAAATCTAGACATCTCTATTGCATCATCACCTTTTACATCTACTATTCCATCGACTATATCAAAATCAAGATTCTTTGGTATGAAGTTACCACCTATACCTTGAATTTTATGGCCACCAGCCTTACCACCTGATAAAAGTGGACTTTCAGCAGGTTCTATAGCGTATATTTTAGTGTCTGGGTTAGCTTCTTTTAATTTTCTACCAACACCTGTTACAGTTCCACCTGTACCTACTCCTGCTATAAAGGCATCTGGACTAATTTCTGCTAGAATTTCAGGTCCTGTGGTTTCGTAGTGTGCTTTGATATTAGCAGGATTTGAAAATTGGTCTGGCATGAAATAGCCATTTTCTTCAGCCAATTCTTTTGCTTTATCAACTGATCCTTGTAAAGCGCCTTCAGTAGTTCTTATGACTTTCGCACCATATGCCATAGCAAGTTTTGCTCTTTCTATACTCATAGATGCAGGCATGGTCAGGATTAAGTTGTAACCTTTTGCAGCAGCTAGAGCAGCAAGGGCTACACCAGTGTTACCACTAGTAGGTTCTACAATTGTTCCACCTTTTTTTAATTTTCCACTTTTTTCTGCTTCTTCTATCATGTAGAGGGCAATCCTATCCTTGATAGAACCAGCTATATTGTTTTTTTCTACTTTTACATAGATGTCAGCTCTGCCCTCTTTTTTAAGAGAGTTAAGTTTTAATAATGGGGTATTACCAATTAACTCTGTTGGATTTTTTTTAATAGTCATAAATATCCTTTCTTTATATATGCGCATCATTAATAAATGATTTAAATTATTATTTCCTACATTTTTACTATACTTTAAAAAGCAATCTTTTAAAATATTATTAAATTATTCCGTGTTTACGGGTTCAGGTCAAGGCTCTCTATGTTTAGTATTTTAATTTAATTTAGGTACTTTTCCTGTTTTTCTTAATTTATCTAAGCTTTCTAAGGCGATCTTTAATGAATCTTCAGGTGCTTTTGCTCTTTTTTTCATTTTTGTATTACCAAATAGGTTAGTATAAGATCCGTCTGCCCAGAAGATATTCTTTTTAAACATAGTTGTAACTAGGGCATAAATTGGATTTAGAAGATTTACAAAAGCAAAAGGGAAGAAGTTTAGTGGACTAACTCCTAAAGTTTTCATTTGATATGCACCGCAAGCAGTCCATGGAAACATAACAGCCCAGAGAGTGCCTGCATCTTCTAGAGTTCTTGATAGCATATTACGGGAAAGTCCGAGCTCGTCATATTTATCTTCGTATAAAGGAGCAGGTACTCCTATTCCTAAAAATTGGTCACACATAGTAGCGTCACAGAAAATTGATGTAAGCATGGTTAAACCTACTAGGCCACCAACTGTATTAATTCTTTCTTTTAGGTGGGAGAAAAGTTTTTTGATGATACCAGCTTTTTCTAATGCTCCCCCAAATGACACTGCGAGTAGTTCAGATTAATTGTCCACATTTGATTATCCATTCCACCCTTTGCAAGTGCTTTGTCTACAAAATCATTTCCTGTCTCAATACTTGGTCCGTAGTGGAGGATTGCAAATATTTCGGCTAGTGATCTTTGTTTTTGAAAAATAATGGAAAAGACTAAGCCAACACATACAGAAATAATTACTCCAGCAAGACCCTCAATTCTTAAAACACAAAGTAAGATAATTAGTAATATTGGTAAAAGAACTAGTGGATTTAAATTAAAATTGCTAGAAAGAGCGCTTTTTATTCCTTCAGCTATATTTTGGTCATAGTTTACAACATTTGCCCTAAGTCCTATTAGGCTATAAAGGATAAGAGAAATTATAAATATAGGACCAGTTGTAGAAACCATTACTGTAACGTGATCAAATAATCCGGTTTTTGCAACACCAGCTGCAAGATTGGTTGTATCTGATAAGGGAGAAAATTTATCTCCTATGTAAGCTCCTGAGATTACCATGCCAGCTGTTATTGCTGGATTAATCCCGAGACCTTGTCCTATAGTCATAAAAGCTATACCGATTGTTGCTGTTGCTGTCCATGATGACCCACATGATAGACTAACAAGAGATGTTATAATGCATCCAATTGGCAGGAAGAGCTTTGGATTTAAAAGTTCTAAACCATAGTAGATTAGGGCAGGTATTGTGCCAGAAATCATAAAAGAGGATATTAGCAAGCCAACAGTTAATAATATTAAAATGGCATTAAGAGTTGTTCTAATTCGTTCTATAATTCCATCAAGCATTTCTCTAAAACTTATTCCACACATAAGCCCTACAAGAGAAGCAACAATAATCCCGCAAATAAGTGGAAGGTGAGCAGCGTCATAAATATTTTCTTTTCCATCTTTCGCAAATACAAAGACATAAATCATTAGACTTACCATAGTAAATATGGGAAGGACTGCTTCAAATAAATTTGGTAGTCTAACTATTTTTTCATTTTTCATAACAACTCCTTAAATACATTATCGTAATAAATTACATATCTATATACTACAACAAATTGATAAAAAAGTTAATTATTAATTTCTCTTATTATTCAGATGACTTAGTACTAAGGTATATCAAGCTATTTGTCATTAGTATACTTGTATTATATATAGTGAATTTACAAGTTAGCTAAGGCTTATATTTTTGATAAAAAAATCCCTCATATGGCCTTATGACCATATGAGGGATTTGATTGAGATATAATCTCTAATATTAAATTATAGGTTCATTTGACCTGCTACTTCAGCTGCGAAGTCCTCTTCTTTCTTTTCTAATCCTTCGCCTACTTCAAATCTAGCAAATCTTCTGATTTTGATGTTTTCTCCAACACCATTAGCTGTATCTCTTAGTAATTGTTCTATTGTTTGATCAGGATTTTTAATGAATGCTTGATCTAATAGGCATACTTCAGAGAACCATTTTTTAAGTCTTCCTTCAACCTTTTTCTCAGCTATCATTTGTTTTTTATCTTCTGGCATATTTTCATTTGCCTCATTCATAGCTTGTTTGATTAGGATTTCTTTTTGTTCAGCTACATCTGCTTCATCAGCATCTGCTTCTGATATATATTTAGGATTGCTTGCAGCAATGTGCATAGCAAGGTCTTTAGCAAATTGTTTAACAGAATCTGTGTTTGCTGAGAAATCTGTTTCAGTATTGATTTCAACAATTACACCAATCTTATCATTGTGGATGTAAGAACCGATTACACCTTCTGCAGCAATTCTACCTGCTTTTTTATCTAGTGTAGCTTGACCTTTTTCTCTAAGGATTTTTTGAGCCTTATCGATATCACCGCCGGCTTCTTCAAGGGCCTTTTTACAGTCCATCATTCCAGCGCCAGATCTTTCTCTTAATTCTTTTACTAATTTTGCACTAATTGCCATCTTTTACCCCTTTATTATTCTGCTTCGTTTTCTTCGAAAGCTTGTGTTTCGATTTCTTCAGCTGCTTCTTTTAGTTCTTCTTCAGAAACTTCTTCTTCAGTTTCTATAGAATCATCAGCTTCTTCAGATTCTTCTTCAAATGCTTCCTCATCTGCTGATGGGTCAAATTCGTTACCTTGATTAGCTTCTATTACAGCATCTGCCATAACTGATGTTATAAGCTTAACTGCTCTTATTGCGTCATCATTTCCTGGTATTGCAATATCTACTTCATCTGGGTCACAGTTTGTATCAACAATTGCAACTACTGGGATTCCTAGAATTTTAGCTTCATGTACAGCTATAGATTCTTCGCCTGGATCAACTACGAATAATACATCTGGTAGTTCAACCATATCTTTGATACCACCAAGGTTTCTTTCTAGTTTATCCATTTCTTTTTGATATTGTAGAACTTCTTTTTTAGGTAGAAGATCAAATGTTCCATCTTCTTCCATCTTTTCATATCTTTGAAGTTTCTCTACACTTTTTCTGATTGTTTTAAAGTTTGTAAGCATTCCACCTAACCATCTGTGAGATACATAGTATTGACCAGATCTCTTTGCTTCAGTTTGGATAGAATCTTGTGCTTGTTTTTTTGTACCTACAAATAGAACTCTACCACCATCAGCTACTATATCTCTAATAGCTTTGTAAGCATCTTCTATTTGATTAGCTGTCTTTTGAAGATCAACTATATAGATACCATTTCTTTCTGTGAAGATGTATTTTGCCATTTTAGGGTTCCATCTTCTAGTTTGGTGTCCAAAATGTACACCGGCTTCTAATAATTTTTTCATTGAAACTACTGCCATATTTACCTCCGTTTATTCTTCCACTTATTTCAACTGCTTATATAACCTAATAGGCAACGATATAAGCATCCCTAAGTGTGATTGTTGTAGTACTGATATAATATACTCCTAAAAACCTATATTTCAACATCAAAACATAGCTTCTACAAAAGATTTTGAATCGAATTTTTGTAAGTGATTTATGCCTTCACCAACACCTATATATTTAACCGGTACTTTTACTTCCACTTGTAGAGGATATATTACCCCTCCCTTGGCTGTACCATCAAGTTTTGTAAGTATTAAACCTGTTATATCAGTAACATTTTTAAATTCTCTTAATTGGCTTACAGCATTTTGACCGGTAGCTGCATCAAGAACTAGAAGATTTTCCCTATGGGCATTTACTGCATGGGTATCAATGGTTCTATTTATTTTATCAAGCTCTTGCATTAGATTCTTTTTATTATGAAGTCTACCAGCTGTATCGCATATTAAGACATCGACATCATTGCTTCTAGCAGATTTAATAGCATCAAATATTACTGCAGATGGATCAGCGCCTTCTTTATCAGCAATCATCTCTACATCTGCTCTTTTAGCCCATTCACCTAATTGTTCAATTGCTGCTGCTCTAAATGTATCAGCTGCTGCAAGCATAACTTTTTTGCCTTCTTTTTTGAAATTATTAGCAAGCTTACCTATTGTTGTTGTTTTTCCTACTCCATTTACACCTATTACAAGTATGACAGTTAAGTCTCCATCTTTATAAGTGATTGAATTATCAAGATTATTTTCATCTAGTTTGCTAATCATTATTTCTTTAAGAAGTGGATAGATCTGCTCACTTTCTTTTATAGATCTTTTCTTTATTTCATCTCTTAATGTATCGACAATTTCTACGGTTGATGTCATACCGATATCAGCTGATATCAAAATTTCTTCTAGGTCATCATATAAATCATCGTCGATTTTAACATTTCTTGTAAATAAATTTTTAAGATTTGATGTAAGATTATCTCTAGTTTTTGTAAGACCTTTTTTTAGCCTATCAAAGATTGATTCGCTTTTTTCTATAGATTCATCTTCATTAATATCCGAGCTTAAATCTGATATTTCATCATCTTTTGTTAGATCAATGAATCTGCCTTGCTTTTCTTTATCTTCATCATTCTTTTCTAAGTTTTGATTTTCTTCTTCTTTTTGGTCATTGAATTTATTGTATTCATTATAGGAATTATAAGAATTGTAATCATCATTATCTAGATTATTATGAATGATTTTAACTTCTTCTTTCTCAGATTTATCTTCATTAGAATTTATCTCTGATTTTTTATCTATTATTTCTTCCTTTTTTTCAATTTCATCTTTTTTCTTTTTTCTTCTTAAAAAATCAAACATTTATACTCCTTAATTCATATTAGCTGGATTGATAGAAACTATAAAAGAAGTATCTTTATATTCGTTTATAAAATTATTTCTAATCAACTTTATATGGTTTCTAACTTCATCAAGGTCCGTATCAAAGGCCTTCACTAGAATATTATACCTGAATTTATTATTTATTCTGGATATTTTACATGGATTAGGTCCTATAATTTCAACATCTATAAGATTTGAAGTGATTTTTCTTAATTCCTCAGTCATTTTTTTTGAAATTTCTATTGTTTTTACCCTATCTGTATTTACTACTCTTATAGATATCAAATTTTTATATGGTGGATAGGCAAATGCGCTTCTTATATTTAGTTCACTCTTTAAGAAACTTGAATAATCATTATTTTTTACAGCTTGAATTACAAAGTTTTCGGGTTTATAGGTTTGAATTATTGCTCGTCCCATTTTCTTTGACCTCCCCGCCCTACCAGAGACCTGGGTTAGGAGTTGAAAGGCTGTTTCTTGAGCAGAAAAATCTCCAACATTTAAAGAAAGATCTGCTGCGATTATTCCTACAAGGGTTACATTTTCAAAATCAAGACCCTTTGCTATCATTTGCGTGCCTAGAAGTATATCGATATTGCCATTTTTCATATTTTTATACATTTGATCGTACTTAGCTCTGTTAGTTGCAACCATAGAGTCCATTCTTAGAATATTTGCTCCTTTGAATAATGACCTTACTTCCTCTTCAAGTTTTTCAGTACCAGCTCCAAATTCCTTTATTTTTTTTGAGTGGCAATTTGGACATCTTGTGACTTGGTTTTTGGTTCGTCCGCAGTAATGACAAACAAGTTTATTGACATTTTTGTGGTAGGTCATAGCAACATCACAGGCTTCACATTTAACGACATATCCGCAAGCCCTACAAAAAGTAAAGGAATCATGGCCTATTTTGTTTAGGAATAAAATTGTTTGTTCATGGTTTTCAAGGTTTTTCTTTATTTCTTCTTGTAATCTCAATGAGAGCATAGAATAATTAGAATTTTTTAGCTCTTCTCTCATATCTACAATTGAAAGGTCAGGCATTACCTTATTTACTCTTTGCTTAAGGGTTAAGATTTCATATTTGCCATCCATCGCATCTTTCATCGTATTTATAGATGGTGTGGCTGATGCTAGGATTAACTTAGCATTTTGGTAATTTGCCCTGAAATTTGCTATATCACTTGTGTGATATTTTGGATCTTGGGATGAGATATATGACTTGTCATGTTCTTCATCGATTATTATTGCACCTAAATTCTTAAAGGGAGCAAAGATTGCTGACCTTGCACCTATAGCTATTTTCACTTCCCCATTTTTTATCATTCTCCATTGATTAAATCTTTCTTTTGGAGTTAGCCTTGAGTGCATGATAGCTATTTTTTGTTTGAACCTACCCACAAATCTTTCTATTGTTTGAGGTGTCAGTGAGATTTCCGGGACTAAAATAATTGCTTCTTTGCCTTGTTTGATTGTTTCTTCCACAACTTGTAAAAATATTTCTGTTTTACCTGAACCTGTGACACCGAATAACAAATATTTGCCATTATCTTTTGACTCTATTTTGTTAAAGGCCTTTGCTTGTTCCTCATTTAAAACATGGCTTTTGTAGTCTTTATGGTCGATTATTAGGGATTTTTCACTTTCTTTTTCAAATTTTTCTATAATATTTTTGTCTTCTAGAGATTTAATCGAAGAAGTGCTGGAAGAAGTGACTTGTAAAAGGATTTTTTGCTCGGTTGTACCATTTTTCTTTAGATATGATACTATTTCTATTTGTTTTTTTGCATTTTTAGGTAACTTAGCCTTAGAATCTATCAGCTTTATAAAGGTATCGTAGGATACTTTGTGTTTATCTTTAGCATCATATACAAGCTTCACCATATCTTTTTCTATATAAGAATTAAGTAGATCTAATTTATCTGGGAATTTTTTAATAAATTCTTCTTTAGATCTTTTACGAGATAAAAATTTAAGTATTTCATCATCGTTATTTTGCTTGCTAAGGTAATAAGTATTAATTTTATCTATACTAGTTGGTGGTAAAACTTGCTTTAAAGATAGCTGAATTGGGGAAAGATATGTTTTTGACATATAAAAAGCAAGATCGATCAATTCATCGTCAATTAGCTTATTTTCATCAATGATAGATATAATATCCTTTGTTTTAAAATCTTCATCAAGTTCATCAATTATTTCATAAACAAAAGCAACGCTAGTCTTATTACCTTTACCAAATGGTACTAAGACTCTCATTGCTCTTTGTAATTTATTATTTAATTTTTCTGGTATATGATAGGTAAAAGACCTATTTAAAAATCTGCTCTTACTATCAATAATTACTTTTGCGTACAATATATCACCTTAATAAGTCCAGTATTCTATTGGCTAGTTCACTTTTTGGCATTATATCTAGATTTCTAATTTCATCCTTTGATATTATTGATGCGACATTTGTATCTACATCAAATCCTGCTCCCCATTTTGTTAAGTCGTTAGCTATTATATAATCAAGGTTTTTTTCATTTAATTTTTTGTTGGCATTTTCAATTAAATTATCTGTTTCTGCAGCAAAACCAATTATTGTTTGCTTATCTTTTATTGATCCAAAATATTTTATAATATCAGGATTCTCTATCAATTCAAGATTAAGGTCATTTCCTGTTTTCTTTAGCTTTCTATCACTTACATGCTTTGATCTATAATCTACAGGAGCAGCTGACATGATTAGAGCATCTGAATCAGCAAATTCTCTTTCGATTGTATTTTTCAACTCTAAATTAGTTTTTATTTCAATTCTTTTTATATCATTGACTTTAAAAGGATTGACAGGTCCAGATATGAGGACAACATCAGCTCCACGCTTTCTCGCTTCATTTGCTATATTATAGCCCATTTTGCCGCTAGAATTATTAGATATGTATCTTACATAATCTATAGGCTCAACTGTAGGACCTGCTGTTACTATTATTTTCTTGCCTACTAGGTCTTTTTCTGTAAAATAAGAATCTAAGTAGTCAACAATTTCAGATGGCTCTTCCATCCTTCCATCCCCAACAGTATTACAGGCTAGAATACCAGGTTCAGGCTTTATTATATTGACTCCATCCTCTTCCAAAGTTTTAAGATTTCTCTGTGTAGCCTTAGACTTAAGCATATTGGTATTCATTGCTGGAGCAATAATTACATCCTTATCACATGCCAAATATGAAGAGGTAAGAAAATTGTCAGCAATACCATTTGCCATTTTTGCTATTGTGTTTGCACTTGCAGGGGCTATTAGCATTAGGTCAGCCCATTTTACTAATTCGATATGGTGGACTTCTTCATGGTGGCCTTCAAATAGATCAGTATATACTAAGCATCTACCCATTGTTTCAAAGGATAAGGGACTTACAAACTCAGTAGCTGACTTTGTCATTATTATTTTAAGATTTACATCTTTCTTTTTTAGTCTTGAGCAGAGGTCTAAAACTTTGTAGGCTGCAATGCCTCCACTTACTCCTAAAAGTATATTTTTGCCCTTAAGCATCTTATCTATTTTTCTTAGTAACTTTGCCTTCAATTATCTCATGAAGTGCTTGGGTAACTGGTTTTGCTTCGACTTCTTTTGTAAGTGGTGCAGAACCGTTTACTATTCTTCTTGCTCTTTTTGAGCACATCATACAGATTTCATATCTACTTGGGCTTACTTCTGACAATGTTTTAAATGATGGGTTTTTCATTAATTCTCCTCAAATTCTATATTTTCTTCTCTAAAAACTTTATGTTTTTCTGCATTAATTATTTCGTTTACAGATGTAATTGCTGAGTTTAAATGGTCATTAACTACTAGGTAGTCGTAGTCTTTAATGTGGTCAAGTTCTTTCTTAGCGTTTGACATTCTGATATTAATATCTTCGTCTGTCTCAGTTCCTCTACCTACTATTCTTCTCTTTAGTTCTTGTAAGCTAGGTGGCGCCAAAAAAATAAAGACTCCATTATCAGTATTTTTCTTGACATTTAGAGCTCCTTGCACATCTATTTCTAATATTACTATTTTTCCTTCGTTTATCTTATTTTCCACAAATTCCCTGGGAGTGCCATAGTAATTGTTATGGACATGAGCGTATTCAAGGAAATCGCCTCTTGAAATCATATCTTCGAATTCTTCATGCGTCTTATAAAAGTAGCTGACTCCTTCAATTTCACCGTCTCTTTTTTTCCTTGTGGTTGCTGATACTGAATAAACTAAATTGCTTTGTGTATTCATCAAGTCATGAAGGACTGTTCCTTTTCCTACTCCTGACGGACCTGATATTACCAATAAAAATCCCTTTTTCATCGCTCCCCCTTATTTAAATCATTTTACTTTTATATGGATTTACTTCAAGTATGATGTTATCTTAGTGTATAATATAAATGAGGTGAAAATATGAGTTTTGATGGAATAGTTACAAGAAAAATTGTAAACGAATTAAAAAAAGAAATTTTAGGGGGAAAGATACAAAAAATATCTCAGCCTTCTCGATATGATTTAGTCTTAGATATATACTCTATGGGTAAATCTTATAAATTATTGATAAGTGCAAATAATAATGAAGCAAGAATTAATTTTACAAATAAAAAATATGAAAATCCGGAAGTTCCAGCAAATTTTTGCATGGTTTTAAGAAAACATCTTAAACAAGGAAAGATTTTAGATATTAGGCAGGTTGGGCTTGATAGGATTGTTGAGATATCCGTAGGATCTATTGATGAAATGGGCTTTGATACAAGTAAAAAGATTGTAGTTGAGATAATGGGTAGACATTCAAATATTATTCTAACTGACGAATCTTATAAGATAATTGATGCTGTAAAAAGGGTCAACCAGGAAATGTCTTCTGTTAGGGAGATATTCCCATCTTTGCAATATGAAAGAATTCCAAGTGACAAGATTGATATTACTGATGAGAATTTTAACTTAGACCCTCTAGGCCTAGATAAAAATATTCCGGATAGTCAAATTCCTTTTAAAATATTTTACCAAAACTACGAGGGTTTTTCTCCTGTAGTTGGTAAGGAATTAATTTTCAGAGCTGGTATAGACCCTAGGATAAATTGGGGACTTGTAAGTGAAGATGAAAAAAGCAGACTAAATTCATTATTTTTAGAGCTAAGAGATGATATTATTAAGGGTAATTTGTCAGCCTTTGATTACAGGGATGATAAAAAAATCAAAGAATATTATTGCTTAAAATTAACCCATCTAAATTTTAAAGAAACTGAATATGACTTAATGAGCGAGGCTATTGATGATTTCTATTCTTTAAATAAGTCAAATGATAGATTAGATCAGATGAAGGCAGAACTTTCAAAAAAAGTATCCAGTCATATGAAATCTGTAAATAAAAAAATTAATATACTTAATAATAATATTTCTAAGTCACAAAATGCTGATGAGTCCAAGAAGAAGGCTGATTTGCTAGCAGCTAATCTTTATAGGTTAGAAGAAAAGTCCGAAGAAGTAGTATTAGAAGATTTTTATAATGACAATAAGGCCATCAAAATTAGCTTAGATCCTAGTAAATCTCCTTGGGATAATATTAATGACTACTATAATAGAGCTAAGAAAATCAAATCTTCTGTAAGCTATGCGCAAAAAGACTTGCCAAAGCAAGTAGAATTACTAAATTATCTAAAACAACTTGATGATTTTATAGATAGAACAAGTTCAATCTCTGACTTAAATGAAATTAAAGAAGAAATGATTGATAATAAACTTCTTAAAAGGAAGACTAATAAGAAGAAGAAAGTTAAATTGTCAAAGCCTATGCATTTTAAAACCAAAAATGGTTCTGACATCTATGTTGGCAAAAATTCTAAACAGAATGATTACATTACTCTTAAGCTAGCTAGAAAAGACGACCTATGGTTCCATGTAAAAGATCTACCTGGTTCCCATGTGATTTTAAAAGCTGACAAGATAAATCAAGAAGATATAATTGTTGCTTCCTATTTGGCAGCGACAAATTCTTCAGTTGCTAGTGAGAATAAAGTTGATGTGGACTATACAGAAAAGAAAAATGTAAACAAAGCCAAAGGTGCTAAAGAAGGTATGGTATATTACGAAAACTTTAAAACTATCACTGTAGATATGAGTTTAAATATAGAGGATAAAATAGAAAAATTAGCATAAAAAAAGCGGTTCTTTATTTCAAGGACCGCCTTTTGTTATTAGATTTAATTAGTTAACTGCTTCTTTAAGAGTTTTACCAGCTTTGAATACTGGAGCTTTTGAAGCTGGGATTTGAATTACTTCATCAGGTTTTCTTGGGTTTCTACCTTCTCTTGCTTTTCTATCTCTTACTTCGAATGTACCGAAACCAACAAGTTGAACTTTATCACCAGCAACTAGTGCTTCTTGAACTGTTTCTAAGAATGCATTTAGTGCTTTTTCTGCTTCAACTTTTTTAAGTCCACTTTTTTCTGATATGCTATTTAATAATTCTGATTTATTCATATTTCCTCCTATAAATCAACATGATTTCTGTTTAACTCTAAGAATGATTATACATAACAAATTAAATAATTTCAAGCATTCATCAAATAAAAACCTTTATTTTACTAGATTTTATTAATTTATTTAGGTATTTTCTATATGCATCTTTTAAATAAATATCTTTTGCGTGCATCAAGAGTTCATTTTCATTCTCATTGTATGAGTTAACCATTAAAATATTGTATTTTCCATTATATTCAAATATTTCACTTACTTTATCTTTTTCTTTTATTTTTGATGCTAGAAGAATTGGATCATCTTCGTATACAAAATCTGAATTAAAAACATCGTAAGATTTTATAGAGCCTGTAAGTAATTTTCTAAAATCAAGCTGTGATTTTATCTTTGATTTTATTCTTTCGGCTTCTAATTTATCATCAAATTTAAGTAAGTTATACTTATACATTCTTTGAAGATTTTGATTTTCTTTGTAATGTTTAAGTATTTCAGAATCTTTTATACCGCTATTTGAGATGAAGAGGTCGTAATGCATTTTTCTTATTGAATCATTAAAGATTATATCAGAAAATTCGCTATCACTAACATTTAAAGCTTTTATATTAGCTTTTAGAGAATCCTTATCTCCAAGTTTTTTCTCCATCTCACTTCTGATTTTGTTTGCGGCATTGTCATCTATTTCAATCTTATGTTTTTCAAGATCATTTAGCATTACCTGATCTTTTATCATAGATTCTAGAAGCTTTTCTTGTAAGATTTCTTTGTTTGTTTTGCCTGACTTATCCTTGTTATCGAGGTAATTTGTTCCATATTTTTTGCCATAGAAGCTTAAATAAAATTCAAGTTCACTATTATAGGTATTTTTATCAATAGGCTTATTATCAACAAGAGCAACAGTATTTGCTGTATTTACACCCTTTTTGCATGAAGTTAATAACAAGGCAAGGCAAGATAAATATAAAAGATTAGTTATTATCTTTCTTATCGGCTTCATCTTCTTTAGTTTCAGCTTCTTTTTCGTCTGATTTAGCTTCTTCTTCCTTGTTTTCTTCTGGTGCTTCTTCAGAATCATTCTTGTCTTCTTCGTTAGCTTTGTTTAAATTTTCTTCTGTTGCTTTATCTTGGGCTATGCTTGTTTCAGTTACAACATTTGCTTTTTCATTAAGTTCTTTGATGTAATCAGAATATTTTTTATCTTCAAGAGTTTTCTTGATTGCATCCTTATTATCTTCTAGAGAATCTGCGATTTTATTTAGTTTGATTATGTGATATCCAAATTGTGTTTTTACTGGCTCTGAAATTTCACCTTCTTTAAGGGCAAATACGGCATCTTCAAATTCTTTTACCATTTGACCTTTAGAAAATGTTCCTAGTTCTCCGCCCTTTGCAGCATTTGCTGTATCTGTTGAATATTCCTTAGCAAGTTCAGCGAAATCTTCACCATTATTTAGCTTATCTTTGATTTCTTTGGCTGTTTTTTCATCTGCTACTAGGATATGAGCGGCATCACGCTTAGCAAATTGGTCTTTATTATCTTCATAGTATTTTTTAATTTCATCATCTGTTACAGGGTGTTCTTTATTAAACCATTCTCTGTGTTTTTGATACATTAAATCTTTCTTAACGGTTTCTTTGAATTTTTCTACATCCATGTTATAGTCATCAAGCATCTTATCAAATTGTTCTTGACCACCGAATTGTTTTACAGAATTCATAAATGAATCATTTACATCCTTTTCTGCAACTTCAATTTTATTTTTTTTCATATCATCAGCAATAAGCTTATCTTGAACCATCATTTGAACTATAGAATTTTTGAGGTTTTGTCTGCTTGCTAGCATTGCACCATAAAATTGCATTTCTTTTTTATAGTCGTCTTTGCTAATTTTTTCGCCATTCACTAAAGCTATACTATCTTTACCTAATTCTTTAGCTGCTTCTTGGCTGCTTACTTTTTGTTCTGCATTCTTATCGTTATTTGCTTGGTTTCCGCAAGCACCTAGTACCATTGTTGATGCTAGCATAATTGTTAATAGTTTCTTTTTCATTTAATTACTCCTTATTTTGTTAATTGTATCTAAAAGTTCATATGTGTCAAGTAATTTGCTTTTACTTGAAGGAATCTTGAAAGCTGGTTTGTTGGCTAAATCAAGACTCATTTCGCCCTTATAGCCTTCATTAATCAATTTCAATTCCTCAAAGCTATAGTAATCTCTTGATTGGAAATATAAATTGATTTCGTTATCAACTTCCCTAATCTCTGTTATACCATTTTCTGATGCTAGAGATTTTATTAAAGATACATACATTATATTATCCACTATTAATGGAATATCTCCATATACATCTATCAATTCTTCAACTAAAAGTTCATAATCTTCCTTATCTGAAATATTAGCTATCCTATTATATATTTCAATTTTTTGACTTGGATCGCTAATATAAGAATTTGGAATGTATGCATCTATTTTTATGTCAATATATGTTTGATTTCTTTCTTTGATTTTTACTTCTTTACCGCTTGCTTTTTCAACAGCCTCTTGTAAGAATTTTACATATAGGTCATAACCTACAGCCTCAACATGGCCAGATTGGCTTTCACCTAGTAAGTTTCCAGCACCTCTTAGCTCTAAATCTTTCATAGCAATCTTATAGCCTGAGCCGAAATCTGAGAAGTCCTTGATTGATTTTAGACGTTTTTCTCCAATTTCTGTTAAGATTTTTCCCTGCCTATAAGTAAAATAAGCGTAGGATGACCTGTATCCTCTTCCTATTCTCCCCTTTAGCTGATAAAGTTGGGATAGACCCATGAGGTCAGAATCATATATTATTATGGTATTAACATTTTTTATATCCATACCAGTCTCAATTATTGTAGTTGAGAGTAATATATCAGTTTTCCCTTCTAAAAAGTCAAGCATAATATTTTCGATTTGTCTTGGACTCATTTGTCCATGAATTATATCAATGCTTGCTTCAGGAACCAAGTCCTTTAGCATTAGGTAGATTTTTTCTATATCATTTACTCTATTATATACGAAAAATACTTGGCCATCTCTATTTATTTCTCTTAATATAGAATCCCTTATTATTCCAGGATCAAATTCTAATACATAGGTATTGACAGGTAGCCTTTCTTCTGGTGGTTCGTCAAGTGTTGATAAATCTCTAATTCCTGACAAAGACATTTGTAGGGTCCTAGGGATTGGGGTTGCTGATAAGGTTAAGACATCTATTGATGATTTAAACTTCTTAAACTGTTCCTTATGTTTTACACCGAATCTCTGCTCTTCATCTATTATCAAAAGACCTAATTTTTTAAATTTAATATCTTTTGATAAAAGTCTATGGGTACCGACAACTATGTCAATTTTTCCAGTTTTTATACCCTTTAATATTTCTTCATCTTTTGTTTTTGTATTAAATCTTGATAGGACCGCAGATGTGACTGGGAAGTCCTTAAATCTTTCAATCATTGTGTGATAGTGTTGGTTGGCTAGTATTGTAGTTGGAACTAAGAATGCTACTTGATAACCATCCATAATAGCCTTAAAAGCGGCTCTTAAGGCAACTTCAGTCTTTCCGTAACCTACATCACCGCATAATAGTCTATCCATTGGTAGGTCACTTTCCATATCAGCCTTAATTTCGTCAATACTTCTTAGTTGAGAATAGGTTTCGTCATAGGCAAAGGAGTTTTCGAATTCTTCTTGCCAAGTGGTATCTTTAGAAAAGGCATGTCCTTTTTGTTTAGCTCTTTCTGCATAAAGTTTTACAAGGTCATCGGCTATTTCATCAACAGCTTTTTTAGCCCTGAGTTTTGATTTCTGCCACTGGGCAGACCCAAGCGCTGATAGTTCTGGTTTTTCTCCCCTATTTCCTATATACTTGCTAACCAGGTTCATCTGATCAACTGGAATATATAGTTTATCATTCCCCCTATACTCTATTAAGATAAAGTCTTTTTCAACGTCATTTCTTTCAATTTTTGTAAGACCCTTATAAATTCCTATACCATTATTTTCGTGGACGACATAATCTCCAATTTCAAGGTCTGAGTAATTTATAATATTTTTAGAAGTTGTCTTTTTACTAGTTTTTTTCTTAGATAGGTTTGACTTACCAAAAATTTCTTTGCTTGTGAATACATTAAGATTCAGATCTTTTACATAATATCCTTCACTAGCCTTTTTTTCTGATACTATAATTGGAATGGTATCAAAACTAGGGTTATTATCTTCATCACCAGCTAGGGAAAATGAGTTTGCAATAAAAGCTTTTAAAATATTATCTTTCTTTGATTGAGAACCAGCAAATACATAGATTTTTCTATCCTGATTAACTAGCTCTATACAAGTATCTATAAAGGATTTAATATTCTTATTGAAATTTTCAGCTTCAATTGATTTTAATTCTATAATTTTCCTTGGTGAAAAAAGTTTTGACCTTTTTAAAATCGATGTGAAGTTAATTAAGTCAAAATTCTCTATTTGTTTATAGATATCATTTGAATCTATCAAATAATTTTTGAAAGCCCTAAAAACTTCGCCATTTTCCATTTGATATGCAAGGTCAAAGTCAAATTTTTCATCTAATTTAGATGTGGATTCATAAATTCTTGATATATCATCAAAGATAAAAACTGTGTCCTCATCTAAATAATCTAGCATTGAAGAATAATTATCATCTCTATAGGCAGTAATCAAGTCTTTATTTGCTATATACATGCTTTGATCTAAGTAAGAGATGATTTGCTTATATTTATCAATAAGTTTTTGATCTCTACTATCTTTTATTTTTTTCTTTTCGATATCGGAATTAATCAGATTTATTACTGATTTATAATCGTCCTTATCATAAAGAAGCTCACTAGCTGGATAAATTTTAACTGAATCTAGCTTATCAATTGTCCTTTGGCTATTATTATCAAAGACTCTTATAGAATCAACCTCGTCGTCAAAAAGTTCGATTCTAACGGGTTTTTCATAGTTTATTGGCCATAAATCTATAATCGAACCTCTTTTAGCAAAATCTCCCTTATCTTCAACAAAATCACTAGGGTTATAATTAAGACTTATGAGTTTATTTATAAAATTATCTACATCGATTATAGATTCATCATCAATTATAACAAAGGACCCATTAAATTTATCTAAAGGTGTTAGCTTATTTTTTAAAGCTTCTATTGTTGTTGCAGTGATGAATTTTTCTTTTTTGGCCAAGCTAATTAAAACATCAAGTCTTTGGTCTAGTTTTGAATCATCAATGCTTTTTATGTTATAAAAGTTAGTTTCAAGGGCAGGATAATTTTTAGCTATATTTTTAATTTCATTGATACTTGAAACTAATTTTTCGCTTGTTTTGTTATTTTCGCTAACAATAACTATATTTTTGTCTAACAATTCAAACAAAGCTAGGGCCAGGTGAGTTTTTATCCCTTCACTCAGGCCCTGAATATATATTGGACTATTAAATCCTATATTATCTTTTATGGTTTTTACTTGATCGAGATTAATTAATTTTTCAATTAATTTATTCATTATCTTTTTCCAATAATTTAATAGAATTGAATTTGTTCATGGACTTGTCAATGCTATCAGCTAAGATAGTTTCGATTGCATCAGATGCAAGTCTTATTTCATCTTCTATTACACTTACTTCCTTTTGGCTAAAACCTGATAGGACAAAATTAGCCAGATTCATATAGTCAGGTTTCTTACCCACCGCTATCTTGATTCTTGGAAAATTATCATCTTGAATTTGGTAAATTATAGATTTCATTCCATTGTGAGTACCTGCAGAACCTTTTTTTCTAATCCTAATTGTACCAAAGTCTATATCAATATCATCATATATTACAATTAGCTTGTCACTATCAAATTTATAAAAGTTTTTAATTTCTCTTACGGCTTCTCCAGAGTTGTTCATGAAAGTTTGTGGCTTAATGAGCATAACTTTTTGGCCAGAGATTTCTCCCTGACCATATAGTGATTTAAATTTGGACCTTCTTACATCTATATTGTATTTAGATGCTATATAATCTATTGTTAAAAATCCTGCGTTATGCCTGGTATTTTCATACTGTAAACCTGGATTGCCTAGACCTACTATAAAATACATTATTCAAGAACCGAAAATAGTCCGCTGATTGATTCGTAGGTATTTATCCTATGAATTGCTTCTGCTAGTAATGGAGCTATTGATAGTTGAACTATTTTATCTATTTTCTTTTCTTCTGCTAGTTCAATTGTATCTGTTATCACAACTTCTTTTACTGATGGTTTTTGAAGTTTCTTGATTGCATCACCTGAAAATACTCCGTGAGTTGCAACTAGGTATACATCTTTTGCACCATTTTCTACTAGGAAGTCTGCAGCATTTGTAATTGTTCCTGCAGTATCTATCATATCATCAACAATTATAGCATGCTTACCTTCAAAATCACCGATTACTGACATTACTTCAGAAACATTTGGCATTGGTCTTCTTTTTTCTATGATTGCTATAGGAAGTTTTAAATAGTCAGCAAATTCTCTAGCACGTCTTACTCCGCCTAAGTCAGGACTTACTACAACAAACTCTTCTGGTTTATCATAGGCAAATGATTTAAAATGTGTAGATAAAAGTCTTATTGCTGAAAAATGGTCTACTGGTATATCGAAGTAGCCTTGTATTTGTCCCGCGTGAAGGTCCATAGTTATTACCCTATTAGCACCTGCTACTGTTAATAAATTTGCGACTAGTTTAGCAGTGATTGGTTCTCTTCCTCTTGTTTTTCTATCTTGTCTAGCATATCCATAGTATGGTATAACAGCATTGATATAACCAGCTGATGCTCTTCTACAAGCATCAATCATAATTAATAATTCCATTATATTATCGTTTGTTGGTGCTGATGTTGGTTGCATTATAAATACATCTTTGCCTCTTATGGATTCATTGATTTTGATACTTATTTCTCCATCTTTGAATTTGTTAATATCTGCTTCAGTTAGATTTATTCCAAGATTTTTTGCTACACTTTGTGCAAGTTTAATATTAGAATTTCCAGATAATAGCTTTAATTCTCCCCTTTGAACGTAGGTGTTTCTTGTTAGTGTCATTTCTACTCCTTATGATTTTTATCCCTTTGTTTCTTTTTTTCGACGTAGTCTTTTACGTGTTTTTGGTCAGCTCTTTCAATTATTAATTCGCCAGAATCAACATCTTCAGTAATTGTAGAACCAGCCGCCACAAAACCTTCTTTTTTAACATGGACAGGTGCTACAATGTTTGCATTAGATCCTATAAAAGCATCATCTTCTATTATTGACCTATGTTTATATTTACCATCATAATTAACAAATACAACCCCACAGCCAATATTTATATTTGATCCTAAATCACTATCACCTATGTAAGCTAAGTGACCAGCCTTTGTTCCCTTACCAAGACTTGAATTCTTAACTTCTACGAAATTTCCAATGTGTACAGCTTCTCCGATATGGGCATTTGGTCTTAATCTTGCAAATGGTCCAATATTGCTGTCTTTTTCCATGTAAGCATCATCTAGTATTGCATTATCAATTCTAACATTGTCTTCTATTGTGGAATTAGTAATTCTGGATGTTCCGTCAATATAGCAATTTTTACCAATTATACTATTGCCATATATTTTTACAAAACCAGATATTATTGTATCTTGACCAATCTCAACCCCAGGTTCGATAAAAGTTGTTTCTGGAGATTCAATTATTACCCCATCAAGCATATAGGCCTTGTTAATTCTTTTTTGAAGGATTTTGCTTGCCTGATTTAGCTCAAATTTGTTATTAATGCCATAAAATTGATCGGTGTCAGAATTTATATATGCACTTACTTTTTTACCAGCTGACTTTAAAATCCCTATACAATCAGTTAAGTATAGCTCGTTTTGGTCGTTGTTTGAATCTATTTTTGCAAGAGATTCTTTTAAATCTTTTGCTTTAAAGATGTAGATACCGACATTTATTTCCTTGATATCTCTTTGCTTATCTTCAAGGTCTCTATCTTCTATAATTGCAGTAAACTCATTATTATCATCTCTAATTATACGTCCATAACCTTTTGGATTATCTATGGTTGTAGATAGGATAGTACAAGCACTTTGATTTTGCTTGTGATATGAGATAAATTCTGCTAAAGAATCTTTCTCAATTAGTGGGATATCACCATTAAGTATTAATACTTGGTCATTATCATCTATTAAGTCCATAGCTAAACTTACAGCATAGCCTGTGCCATAAGGTATACCTGGACCGATTTTTTGTTCAACTATCTTAAAATCTGGAAAGAGACTTTCTAATTTTGGTTTATTTTTACCAGCTATTAATATTGTTTCAGAATTTTCAAAACTACTTGCATCTGTTACATATTTTATTATTTCTCTATTGAGCAGTTTGTGAAGTACCTTAGAAGTATTTGACTTCATCCTTGTACCTTCACCTGCTGCCATTATTATTGTTTTAATCATTATTAGTCTTCTGCTACTTCTAGGGCTAATTCCATCATATTTGTATAAGATTTTTGTCTATTTTCTGCACTATCAGCTACATTTTCTATTAAGGAGTCAGAGATTGTAAAAATTCCAAGACCTTTTTTGCCATGTTTTCTAGCAGCCATAAACAAACCATATGATTCCATTTCCACACAAAGAACACCATACTTTCTAAGATTTTCAAATACTCTTGGGTCCATTTCTGAATAGAATTGGTCTGAAGAATGTACTTGACCACAGTGGGTTGTGTATCCTAAATCTATAGATTTATTATAAGCTTTCATTAGCAAATCAAAATCTGGTGTTGATGAAAAATGGATATTGCCAAATAGGTTATCATTTATAGATGACTCTGAGCAGGCAGATGTTGCAATTACAATATCATGTAGTTTTACATTTTCTTGCATAGAACCAGCTGTACCTACCCTTATAATGCAATCTACATCATAGAAATTAAACAATTCATTATAGTAGATCATTGCTGATGGAATTCCCATTCCTGAACCCATTACAGAAACTCTTTTTCCCTTATAATAGCCAGTATAGCCTAACATTCCACGTGTCTCATTGAATTGCTCAACATCTTCTAAGAAGTTATCAGCTATAAATTTAGCTCTTAATGGATCTCCTGGCATAAGTACAGTTTTTGCAATCTGATCTTTGCTTGTTGCTGAAATATGAGGTGTTGGTATTGTCATTAAACTCTCCTTTGTTAACAAAAATAGAGACTTCAAAAGTCTCAGTTATTTTCTTCTATTTTACTTATTTTATCTACGCGTCTTTGATGGCGTTCGCCTTCAAAATCTGTTGTAGCAAATTCTTCTACTATCATTTTACATAGTTCAGAACCTATTACCCTAGCACCTAAACATAATACGTTTGCATTATTGTGTGCTCTAGACATTTTAGCTGAAAATGGTTCAGAAACACATGCAGCTCTGATACCCTTAATTTTATTTGCGGACATACTCATTCCTAGACCTGTACCACAAATAAGTATGCCAAAATCAGCCTCACCGACTTTAATTTTTTCACAGGCTTTTACAGCATAGTCACTATAATCACATGAATTTTTATCAAAAGTTCCAACATGAATTACATCATGTCCAAGTTCTTCTAGTTTTTCCTTAACCGCTGGTTCTAAATCTATTCCCCCATGGTCATTGGCTAAAACAAATTTCATGAACCCTCCTTTTTTACATTATCTTCTACAATAAATATACGTCATCCTTTGATATATTCAAAGTATTACTTGACAAGATATCAAGATTAAATATGGTATAATATAATAAAATTACTTTAGATTAGACTATTAAGGAGTATATATGTTTGAATTTAATTTAGATGGACATGATTATAATCGTGTTCATTTTATCGGTATAGGCGGAATATCAATGAGTGGGCTTGCTCACTTACTATTTGAAAAGGGTTATGAGGTTACAGGTTCTGATAGAAGCCTTTCTGATTCGGTAAAAGGACTTAAAGAGCTAGGTATAGAGGTTTATATAGGACAAAAGAAGGAAAATATTAATAACCCTGACCTAGTTGTCTATACTGATGCTATTGCAGATGATAATGAAGAATTAATTGCTGCTAAAAAACTTGATGTTCCAGTTGTTACTAGAGGAGTTTTCTTAGGGGCTCTTATGAGAAATTACAAAAACTCTATAGCTGTATCTGGATCTCATGGTAAATCAACAACAACTTCTATGATTTCTAAGATCTTGCTTCATTCTGATGAAGATGCCACAATCTTATTAGGTGGAAATCTTGATGAAATGAAAGGAAATGTAAAGGTAGGAAGTGAAGATTACCTTGTGACTGAGGCTTGTGAATATAAAGGAAATATCAGGTATTATTTTCCACAAACTGTAATTATTTTAAATATAGATGAGGATCATTTAGATTATTATAAGGATTTAAATGATATTGTAGATACTTTCAAGGAATATCTTAGAAATCAAGATAAAAATTCTAAAACAATACTTAATCTTAATGAAGAAAATAATAAACTTATATTGGATGCTGTTCAGGGGCAGCTAATAACTTATGGTCAAGAAAATCCAGAGGCTGATTATAATGCTACAAACATTGTCTTTGATGATCTTGGTAGACCAAGCTTTGATCTTAAACTAAGAGATGGATCAGTTGAACATTTCACTTTAGGAGTTATAGGTAGACATAATATAAACAATGCAATGGCAGCCATAATATCAACATATGAAAATGGAATTGATATAGAAACTATCAAAGAAAATATTAAAAAATACACAGGTCTTGATAGAAGAATGCAAATAATTGGTCATGTAAATAATGCTACTATTATGACTGATTATGGTCACCACCCTTCAGAGATCCTCGTAACCTTAAATGCTATAGCTGAGCATACAAGGGGTAGATTAATTTGTGTATGGCAGCCTCATACTTATTCAAGGACAAAAACTCTATTTAACGATTTTTTAAATAGTTTTGATGCAGCAGATGAAGTAATAGTTACAGATATTTATGCCGCAAGAGAAAAATTTGACCCTACTATCCATTCGAAGGATGTTGTAGATGCTATGCTTAAAAAAGGCTTAAATGCAAAATATCTATCTACTTTCGAAGAAGCAAGAGATTATATATATGAGATTATAAGAGAAGATGATCTAGTAATTACAACTGGATGTGGTAACCCAGACGTACTTGCTAAAATGATAGTAGATGACTTTCAGAATAAATAATAGAGAAAAAAGGACTTATGTAAATATTGCTAGAAATTTTAACATAGCATTATTTATAAAAGTCCTTTTTATGTATTAATCATTTTCTAAAGCTAAAGAAATAGACATTGCTTCATTAATTTTATTCATTATGTCATTTGAGAAGCTGCCAATTTTTTCTCTTAGTCTTTTTTTATCTATGGTTCTTAATTGCTCCATAAGGGCTACAGAGTTTTTGGGAAGCCCATACTTATTTCCCTTGATTTTTACATGGGTTGGAAGTTTAGCCTTGTTCATTTGACTTGTAACTGGAGCAACAATTATTGTCGGTGAATATTTATTACCAACATCATTTTGCACTACTATAACAGGTCTAACGCCACCCTGTTCGCTTCCAACGACAGGAGATAAGTCAGCATAAAATAAATCACCTCTTCTAACTTTCATAAATTTCTCCTAAATTATTGTGCGTTTTTAAGTATTTACCATTTCTAATATACCTTCTATTAACTCTAGGTGAGATACTAGTCATAAGCTCATAAGAAATTGTAGATGCCTTGCTTGCTTCTAGATCTATATCTTTGTATACCTCTACCCTATCACCAATCTTAACATCTAAGTTGCTTACATCAACCATAATCTGATCCATGCATACTCTACCAAGAACCCTGCATGGCTTACCATCTATATAAACCTCTCCAACATTTGAAAAAGCTCTGAAATACCCATCTGCATATCCAATTGTAATAGTAGCAATTTTCATATCTTTTTCTGCAATGAATGTTCTACCGTAACTTACTGCAGTACCTTGTTTTATATTTTTTACAAAGGATACTGTTGAATAAAGATTGAATGATCTAGATAATTTTATATCACTATCATTTTTCACAACATCTGACGGATATAAACCGTACATGGCAAGACCAACCCTAATCATATTTTTATAGATACGGTGCTTCATCGCTCCTGAAGAATTTGAAATATGTACAAAATCTAAATCAAAATTAATAGCATCCAGCATTTCATTAAATACCTTATATTGATAATCTGTATAATAGGAATCTTCTTCATCTGCAGTGGCAAAATGACTGAAGGCAGCTATTATATTAAGGCTTTTTAATTCTTTTAGCTTATTAATTTTATTGATTTCAAAATTTCTAAATCCTAGCCTACTATGACCAGTATCGAGAGCTAAATGACAGTTGACCTTGTAGTTTAATTTGTTAATTTCTTTAGCAAAATCAAAGTCATATATTGTTATATCAATATTATAGTCATGGCAAAGTTTAATATCGTTAATGCCTACATAACCTAAAACTAGTATTGGTTTTGTGATTTTGTTTTCTCTTAGACTTATGGCTTCTTGTAATCTGGCAACTGCAAAATAATCAACAATATCTTCGATATTTTGACTGATTTCAACAGCTCCCAAGCCATAGGCATTAGCCTTTACTACTGCACAGAACAAAGACCTAGACTCATTTTTTATGTTAATAATATTTTCTCTTATTCTATCTATGTTAATTTCTAAATAATTTTCTAGCATAACTACCTCATAAGCCTTATAGCCTTGGGTAAATAAGCTATTATATCGCTAGCAATCAGGGAATCTTCGCATAAATCTGCTGCTGCTAAATCTCCTGCTAGGGAATGCATATAGACACCAAGCTTTGCGGCATCAAAAGGTTCTAGTTTATGTAATATGCCGCTGATTACACCGGTTAGCACATCTCCGCTGCCGGCTGTAGCCATTCCAGGGTTACCTATTTCATTTATATATAGTTTATTACCATCAGTTACAAGGGTATTTTCAGACTTAAGAACCAATATAAGCTTATGTTTTTTAGCAAAGTTTTTGGCAATATTAATTCTATCTGAATTTATTTCTTTTATTGATAGCCCAGTTAGTCTAGAAAATTCTTTTAAATGAGGAGTCAGAATTAGATTTTGCTTATCTTTTATAATACTCAAATCATTACTTAAGGCATTTAATCCGTCAGCATCAATTATAATTTTCCCTCTAAAATTATCTATCACTTCTGATATTAATTTATTTAGAGATTCATCTCTTCCCATACCTGGGCCAATAGCAAGTACATCCTTATCTTCAAGTGAAGATAAGATTTGCTTAATTATGTTTTTATTATACTTTAATATATCAGAATCAATAGTTTTTATTATTTGTTCAACTGATTTTATTTCTAAAATATTAGAAATTGATTGTGGGACTAATAGATAAACAAGTCCTGCTCCTGACCTTAAGCAAGCAAGAGATGAAAGATAGCAAGAGCCAGCCATGCCGGGAAATCCACCTAAAATTGCTATTTTCCCATAATCTCCCTTATGACTTTGGTGAGGTCTATTTGGTAATAAGTTTTTCATTTTTTCATCTATAGATATTACATTTTCTTTTTTATAACATATCCCAATGGCGTAGTCACCATCGTGGGATATTGATAAATCTGCATTAAGTTTTTTGCCGTCTAGATATGCACTTGGCTTATTATTGCTAATAATTTCTATTCTTTTTTTTATAATATAGGATAGTTTTAGGTCATAAGCCTTGATGATTGCCTCTTTTAGAGCGAAAATACCCGCAAGAGTTTGGTAGGGATTGTCTTTGCTATAAGCATAGGAAATTTCATTTTCTGTAAAGACTTTACTTATGAAATTACTTTCACTTTTATCTTTAATTTTCTTAATTGAAAGAATATCTATGCCTATCATCAGTCCATAATCCTTTGGCTAGCTTTTAATATATCATTTGATATTGTTTCTTGATTTAGATTTTGTATTTTTCCATCCTTGGCAACTATATTTCCATTTACAATAGTGCATTTAATATCTTTTTCATAGCTTGAATATATTAGAGATGATAAAATATTGTTGGTAGGTGTGTGGTTTACATTGGCTAAATCTATTAATATAAGATCCGCATCTTTACCTACTTTTACACTTCCTATCTTATCATCTAGGCCTAGGGCTTTTGCACCATTTATAGTTGCCATTTCTAGTATCTCTCTTGCTGTAATTATCCTCGATGAATATAGTTTTGATACTAAGGCTGCAAGCTCCATTTCTCTAAGTATTGAAAGTTTATTGTTACTAGCTGATGAATCTGTCCCTAGGCATACATTTATTCCCTTATCAAGTAACCTTGATAAGTTCATGAATCCTGATTTTAATTTTAGATTAGAAGACGGATTGTGAATTATAGATACCTCATTTTCTTTTATTATATCTAGGTCATTGTCAGTTAGGTAAACTCCGTGGGCTGCAATGGTTTTGTGCTTAAAAATACCAGCTTTTTCAAAGACTTCAGTTGGTGTCATTCCAAATCGTTTTATGCAATCTTCATTTTCTTTCTCGGTTTCTGATAAGTGTATATGAATAGGCATATTATATTTATAGGCTATGTCAGATATCTTTTTAAGATGGTCAAGATTTGATGTGTAGATGGCATGTGGTCCAAGACCTATATCGATAAGGTCAGAATCTTTATATTTCTTGTATAGTTCTATATTTTCCTTTAATCTATAATCATCCTCATCTGGTACAGATAAGCCTCTTGAGATCTGGGCCCTAAGTCCAATTTCTTTGCAAGCTTTGATAGTTGCTTCAGAGAAAAAGTACATGTCTGCAAAGGTACCAATTCCATTATTAGCCATTTCGATTAGAGAAAGCATTGATGCAAGATAGGTTTGCCTATTATCAAGCTTTTCTTCTAGTGGCCATATATAATCATTTAACCAGGTATAAAGATCAACCTCTTCTCCATAATTTCTAAATAGGCTCATTCCAACATGGCTGTGACTGTTGATAAATGCAGGCATTAGGACCATGTTACTAGCATCTATTGTTTGGTCGGCTTCATCGCTTATATTTTTTTCTATTTTTTTTATGTATCTACCTTCAATGAATAGGTCTGATGTAAAAATATCAGACCCATCCATTGGAAGTATTTTTGCATTCTTAATTAATATAGTCATTTTAAAAAAAGAAAGTGCGTGAACACTTTCTATTCTCCTATCTTTTCTTTTAGTAATTTGTTGATTTCTTGAGGATTTCCCTTACCCTTGGTTTTCTTCATGGCTTGACCCACTAAAAATCCAAAGGCCCTATCTTTACCATTTTTGATATCTTCGATAGATTCTGGGTTTTCGCTAAGAACCTCATCTACTATTTCTTCTAGGTATGAAGAATCAGATATCTGTAATAGATTTCTCTCTTGAGCAAGAACTTCAGGGTCTTCATTAGAAAGGTAGATTTCACGCAACAATTTTTTTGCTACGTTGTTATTTATCTTATTGTCTTTGGCAAGATTTATTAATTTTGCAAAGTTTTCTACAGACAACTTCATTTGATCAGCAGTTTCTTCTGCCTCATTAAGTCTTCTTGAAAGCTCTGTTAATATCCAATTTGCACAGGTATTTGCATCTTTTACTAGTATGTTAGTTTCTTCAAATAATTTAGCTAAGTTTCTATCATGGCTTAGAAGGTTTGCATCATAAGCTGATAAGCCATACTCAGCTATATATATTTTTTCTTTATCCTTTGGAAGTTCAGGAAGATTTTTTGCTACATCGCTTATATATTCGTCTGATAAATAGATGTCAGGTATATCGCCATCAGCAGAAAATCTATAATCATTTCCTACTTCTTTATTTCTCATATGAATTGTTTCAAGCTTTATATCATCCCATCTTCTTGTTTCTTTATCACCAGTTTGATTATTTTCAAGAAGGTCTCTTTGTCTTTTTACTTCAAATTCTAGGGCGTTTTCTATAGCTTTAATTGAGTTGATATTTTTAATTTCTGCAATTTCTGTTCTAAGGCCTGTGTCCTCGTCTTTTAAGTTGACGTTTACATCAACACGCATCGAACCTTCAGCCATTATACAGTCACTTACCTTTAAGAATTTTAAAGTTGAGGCTAAGGTTTCAACAAATTCTCTTGCCTCTTCTGGAGAAGAAATATCAGGGTCTGTTACTATTTCTATTAGTGGAACTCCAGCCCTGTTGTAGTCCATTAGTACTGTGTCATCATCATTGTGGTTAGATTTTCCAGTATCTTCTTCCATGTGTATTTCCCTAATATTTATATGCTTACCGCTAGCTAGTTCAAGATAGCCTTCATAAGCGTATGGCTTATCAAATTGTGTTAGCTGGTAACCCTTTACAAGGTCTGGGTAGAAATATTTCTTTCTATCTACTTTTTGATCATTTCTAATCTTACAATTAAAAGCAAGGCCTGCCATTACAGCTAATTCTACCGCTCTTTCATTCATTGCTGGAAGGGTGCCTGGATGGCCAAGACATATTGGGCATACATTTGTATTTGGAATTGCTCCGAATTCATTTTTACAGGAGCAAAACATCTTTGTTTCAGTTGATAATTCAACGTGAATCTCAAGTCCTATTATTGTTTTAGTTTTCATTGATTCTCCTTAAAAATTCTTCGCTTGCATTTAGTAGTTTTTTATCTTCAAAACTATTAGCAATAAATTGACAAGCACCTGAAATACCTTTCCTCACAGGAAGAGATATACCACACATGCCTGCTAAGTTTACTAACACGTTAAATCCATCTGACTTAAAATCAGAAAGTGGGTCATTATAGTCATCATCTAAAAATGGTGGCAAGTTAGTTGTGGTTGGTGTTATTATTAGATCATAATCTTTAAAAACATTCTCTAGTTCTTTTTTGATTAAGTTTCTTAATTTTAGACCTTGTTTGTAAACTCTTTGATCATCATCAGCTGAGAGATACATGGTACCTAGGGCAATCCTTCTTTGAACCTCTTCTCCCAAGCCTTCAGATCTTGAATTTATAAATAATTCATCAACTGATGTATAAGTTTCACTTTGGTGGCCAAACCTTATACCATCAAATCTTGACATGTTTGAAGAAACTTCTGAGCTCATTACGACATTATAAACTGGGTTTGCATATTTAGAATATTTTAAACTTATTTCTGTAAGTTCAGCCCCCATATTTTTAAGCGTATCTAGGCCAAGTTTATAATCTTTTTTAACTTCTTCTTCTATTCCTTTATTTAGGAAATCATTGGTGCTGATATAGGCAATCTTTTTTCCTTTGAAATCATAATCTTGTTTGCTGAAGTCATAATCATCCAACCTAACTGTCATGTCATTTGCATCAGGCCCAGCGATTACACTAGCTATATTTCTAAGGTCTTCGATGTTTTCTGCAAAAACAGATACTTGATCTAAGGTATTTGCCATAGATACTACACCATTTCTGCTGACCATACCATAGCTTGGTTTATAACCAAGGATATTACAATAGCTAGCAGGTCCTCTTACAGAACCACCGGTATCTGTTCCAAGTGAAACTAAGACATCACCCTTGCTAACTGCAGCTGCAGAACCTGATGATGAACCACCGGTTACTCTTTTTGGGTCAATTGGATTTTTTACCGGACCAAAAACTGAGGTTTTACCCCTAGCTCCCATAGCAAATTCATCCATGTTTGTTTTCGCGATGATGATCGCATCTTCTTCGAGTAGATTTTCTATAACTTTTGCATCAAACATTGGTCTAAATCCTTTTAGCATGTTAGAAGCACAAGTCATATCCATATTTTTATATGATATATTATCTTTAACTGCTACCGCTATACCAAAGAGCTTACCAAGTTCTTCGTTATTTGCTAATTTCTTATCTAGGTACTCTGCTCTTTTGAGTGAATCTTCCTCATCGAAAGTTATATATGCGTTTGTTGTATCATTTTTTATTTTATCTAGGACTTGCTTAGTGTTTTCAACAACGCTAACCTTACCTTCTTTATAAGCTTCTATTGATTTTTGTATATCCATTATTGCTCCTATAATTTCCAGTCTAATCTAAAGTAGCCATATTCAGTGTCTTTGGCATTTTCAAGTGCCTTTTCCCTATCAAGTGATTTTCTTGGCTCATCTTTTCTAAAAACTGCCTTGTGCCTACTGATATATTCACACATATCTACATCTGTAGTATCTTCATCAAAGATTACCTCGATAAAATCTAAGACTTTATTAAATTTTTGAGCTATAAGCTCTTTATCAGCATTGTCTAGGCTTAGATTGCTGAGGTTATATATCCTTTCTACTTCTTTTACATTCATTTTATTCTCCTTTTAATTCTGATAAGAATTTATTTAGCTTCTCACCTTCATATATCTCGATTTCAAGCTCTAGGGCTTTTTTCTTTTTTGAACCAGCCTTTTCACCAGCAAGGACAATATCAGTATTTTTTGAAACAGATCCTCTTACACTAGCCCCATTTTTTTCTAAAAGTTCCTTGATATCATCCCTACTAAAGCCGTCAATACTTCCTGTGATAACAAAGCTTAAATCTTTAAGCTTATCAGATTTATCGTTCGTTTGTGGGTTATTGATGCTAATTCCTTTTGCTAGCAACCTATCAATTGATGAAGTGATATTTTCATCTGAGAAAAACTCTACGATATTTTCAGCGGTTATTTCACCTATATCGTCAACCTCTGTAAGTTCACTAGCTTTTGCCAATCTTAATTTCTCAAAACTTCTAAACTTATTAGCTAGGTCTCGTGCTGTTCTCTCACCAACATTTGGTATACCAATCGCATAGATGAAGCTATTAAGATCACAATTTTTACTAGCTTCTATTGCTGTTAGCAAGTTGTTAGTTTTCTTCGGCCCGAATCTATCTAGATTTATTAAATCATCATACTTTAAATCATATATATCATCTATTTCATTTATGCCTAATTCTTCTATTAGTTGACCAATTGTCTTTTCTGAAAGACCTTCTATATCCATTGCATTTCTTGATGCAAAATGCTCCATTCTTGCAAGTAGCTGCGGTTTGCAAGAAATGGAATTAGGGCAAATTATGTGGACATTTCCTTGTATCAATTCGCTGTGACAATAAGGACACTTGGTTGGTTTTTCTATTTCTTTAGTTCCTTCTTGATTTTCATCTACTACACCAAGGATTTCAGGGATGACGTCATTTGACCTTCTTATGAATACTTCAGAACCAATTTTTACCTTTTTCCTTAGGATATCATCATAGTTATTTAAAGTTGCTCTAGAAACTGTTACTCCAGAAAAATCCACCGGTTCAAGTATGGCAGATGGTGTGACCTTACCTGTCCTTCCTACATTCCAAACTACATCTAATAGTTTTGTTGTAAACTCTTCTGCTTCAAATTTATAAGCTATCGACCATCTCGGGAATTTATTTGTGTATCCAAGGGCTTCTTGAGTTTTTTTGTCATTAATTTTTATTACAACCCCATCAGTTAGGATATCTAATGTTTTTCTTTCTTTTTCTATTCTTTCAAGTTCTTCTATAATCTGATCAATGTTTTTAACTTTTTTATGATAAGGGTGTACATTTAGTTTCATTTCCCTTAAGAAATCAAGCATATCTTCTTCGGTTTTAAAATCTAAAGAATTTGTAGGCACTGCATAGAAAAATGCAGTCAATCTTCTTTTAGCAGTTTCGCTGGTATTTAGGTTTCTAATTGCTCCCGCAGCTGCATTTCTTGCATTTTTAAGTTGTAGGGAGTTTTCTTTATTATATCTTTCTAGCTCTGATAAAGGCATAAGAGCTTCTCCCTGTATTTCTAGTAGGGACTCCTCCTTAATTCTTAGTGGAATTGATCTTATCGTCTCTACCTGGGCCTTAACTTCTTCCCCTACGGAGCCGTTCCCCCTTGTTGCTGCAGTCTTAAGTAGGCCATTTTCATAGGTTAGATTTATTGTTAGACCATCAAATTTATATTCCATTATAAATTCAAGGTCAGGTAATTTTACGGAATTTTCTCTTTCGTAATTTTCTTTAAGGCGCTCACACCTATCTATCCAGTCCCTAAGCTGGTCGTAGGATTGGGCCTTATCTTGGCTTAATAGTCTTGTTAAGTGATAGTGCTTTTCAAACTTATCAAGAACTGCTCCTCCGACCCTATTTGTGGGTGAATCATCAGGAATGAAATCTAGTTCTTCTTGGAGACTTACAAGCCTATCATATAGCTTGTCATATTCACCATCAGATACTAAAGGCTCATCTAATGTATAATACCTATAGTCTAGTATATTTATTTGTTCTATTAAATTTTCAAGTTCTTGTCTTTTATCCATATTTATACCTTTGTTATTGGTGCATAATCTTGGTTTAATTTCTTAAGGCCTTTTTTATCAAAAGCTATTACTAATTCATTACCGTCTTCGCTTTCTTTGATTTGAACGACCATTCCCTTTCCCCATTTGCTATGCATAACTGTATCACCTACTTGATAGGTGGAATCATCCTTTTTGTAGGCTTTTGACTTAAGATTTAAAACAGATTGTCTAGCCTTTTCTCTCATATAATCTTCATTTAAAGATCTTTCGTAAGTCCTAGAGTTAAAGTCTATATATTCCTTATTTGTTTGTTTTATTATTTGATCATCTATTTCTTCTATAAATCTCGATGGCTTATAGTATGTTACTTTACCATAATTTCTTCTTATTTGAGAGCTGGTTAGGTAAAGTTTTTCCTTAGCACGGGTTATTCCTACATAAAAGAGTCGCCTTTCTTCTTCTAGATTGCCCTCATCTAGGCTTCTTTTGCTAGGAAAGAGTCCTTCATCTAGGCCAACTATAAATACTACTGGATATTCAAGACCCTTAGCCTGGTGCATTGTCATAAGAGATATTGAATTTTCAGAATCTTCGGTCTTATCTATATCAGATAAGAGAGAAAGATTTTCTAAATAATCTCTTAAATTATCATCTGGATTATTTTCTTGGTATTCAGCAGCAGATGATATAAATTCATTTATATTATCAATTCTTGCCCTATCTTCTACTGCTATAGATTTTTCGAGATTTTTAAGATAGTTGGATTTTTCAAGTACTTCATTGATTAAATCGACAATCTTATATTTATCTACATTTTCAAAAATATCTTTAAGTGGTAGGTAGAACTTATCAGCTAATTTTCTATACCTGTCAGTTAGAAGAAGCGAAAAATTAGGATCTATTATCAAATCTAGCATAGAAATACCGTGACTTCTAGCTATATTTTCTATATTTTCTACTGATTTGGCCCCAATTCCTCTTTTTGGTTCATTTATAATTCTTTTTAGACTTATATCATCTTGGTGGTTGACTAAGATATTTAAATAGGCTATTAAGTCTTTAATTTCTTTCCTATCGTAGAATTTCAAACCACCGATAACTTTGTAATCCATTAAATTTTTCAAAAGAATTTCTTCAAAAGGTCTTGATTGAGCGTTTGTCCTATAGAGGATTACAATATCACTTTCCTTACATCCCTCAGATATGAGTTCTTTGATAGTTTCAATTACGAATTTACTTTCTTCACTCTCTACAGATGTTTCTTTATAAATTACATCCGCTCCCTCATTTTGATCGGTCCATAGATTTTTATCTTTTCTCTCGAGGTTATTTGCTATTAATTTATTTGCAGTATTTAAAATTTTTGAAGTCGACCTATAATTTTGCTCAAGTTTTATAGTTTTTGTTGCTGGAAAGTCTTTTTCGAAATTTAAGATATTTCTAATATCTGCTCCCCTAAATGAATAGATAGATTGGTCTGCATCCCCTACTGCAACAACGTTTTGATTTTCCCCTGCTATGAATTTTATTAGTTCATATTGAGAGTTGTTTGTATCTTGAAATTCATCTACAAATATATAATCAAATTTATTTTGGTAATAGGCAAGAGTTTCCTTATCTTTTTCAAATAAGTCCAAGACTTTTTCTATCAAATCATCAAAATCTAGCGCATTGTAATCAAATTTCTTTTTTTCATATTCTTTATAAATCTCAGCAATGGCATCTGCATCTTGCATATAGAAATTTAACTTTAAGAACTCATCGGGTCCTATAGATTTATTTTTTGCATTTGATATTACATTTTGAGCAAGCCTATAATTTATTTCATCTTTGAGGTCAAGCTCATTAATTATTTCTTTGATTAGGGTTCTCTGATCTGTAGTATCATATATTGTAAAATTACTAGAATATCCAATTTTTTCTATGTTCATCCTTAATATTCTAGCACATATTGAGTGAAAGGTTCCTATCCATAAATAAGAAACATCCATATCTAGCAAATCAGCTATTCTTTCTTTCATTTCTCCAGCCGCCTTGTTGGTAAAGGTTATAGCTAAAATATGGCTAGGATTTATAGATTGCTCCTTGATTTTATAGGCTATACTTGTGGTTAAAACGGAGGTTTTTCCACTTCCTGCACCTGCTAAGACTAATAAAGGGCCATCCTTATGTAAAACCGCTTCTTTTTGCTTATCATTTAACCTATCTAAGTTCATAAGACCTCACTTTCTCGACCTATATATTATACCACAAAAAAAGAGTAAGTAACTTACTCTTTTGATTCTTTAAGGTCTTTTTCAATTAGTTTTTCAAGAACTAAATCATAACCACCTTCTCCGTAGTTAAGTGATCTATTAACTCTAGAAATAGTAGCTGTTGAAGCACCTGTTTCTTCCTCTATTACAGAATAGGTCTTTCTAATCTTTAATAATTTAGCCACATGTAGTCTTTGTGAAATTGATTGGATTTCTCTAGCTGTACAGATATCTGTAAAAAATTGATAGCATTCCTCAACATCTTTTAGCATTAAAATTGCTTCGAAAAGTTCATCTGCTTCTTTAGTTCTTAGTTTTGATTCTGACATCATAATTATTCTCCTTAAATATTTTTTCTATAATTTTTTTGCACAGGTTCTCGTTCCTAGCAAGAATTGGACCATGCAAATAAGTCCCAATGGTATTTTTATATATAAAGCCTTCGCTATTATCTTCACCGTTATTACCGTTACCTTCCAAAACTTTTCCAAAGGCTTTTTGCTTGTCTGACAAAAATGTTCTACCGCCGTGATTTTCAAAACCCAGGCATATTTCATCAAAGCTGTCCACTTGTATTTTTATTTGGCCGGTAAACCTATTTTTAGAATCCTGATTGACTGTATAGTGATCAAAGATAGATAGACCTTCTATTTTGTTTCCATAAGCATCATAATAGTATTTGCCAAGTAATTGATAACCACCGCAAATCGCTAAAAATAAGCCGTTATTTTCTATATACCTAACTAGCTCATCTCTTTTTTTTATCAAGTCTTCTTTAACTATAGATTGTTCATAGTCCTGGCCACCACCAAAGAAAACAAAATCATAATCAGATTCTTTAAAATCATCACCTATAGAAACTATCTTCCTTTCTGTTTGTATACCCAATTTTTTAAGTTCATACTCAAAAGCCATTAAATTTCCTACATCACCATAGGTATTCAATAGGTTTCCATAGAGATGACAAATTCTAAACTTATCTATAAATCAAGCACCTCCCTCAATCTTAGCATAGCTGTATATGTGGATAAAATATATATATCACTAGTATCGATCTTATCGATTACATCATAGATCTCATTTTCATAATCAAATTCGACTATAGGCTGATTAATTAAGTCAGCAATTTCAAGTCTTCTTTTCATATCTTTCGACCTTAGACCCGATACATATATATTTTTGATATTAAGTTTTCTTAATTTTTCGTAATTAGCATCATAAATCCAAGATACATCCAATCCATCAGCATAATTATCATTAAGTAGACAAATTAGGCTGATTTCTTTTTCTTCTAGAAGCATTAGATCAATCACTTGGTTTAGACCAGTTGGGTTTTTTACAAGGTTTATAATTAAGTTTTTATCCTTGACTTTAATGTTTTCTTGTCTACCAAATACATTCTTTTGCTTTCTTAAACCCTCTTTTATTTTATCTTTAGATACTCCTAATTCTCTGGCAACAGATATGGCAGTAAGAGCATTATAAATATTGTATTTACCACCTACATTTACTTCATACTTGTCTCCATCGATTCTAAATTCAGAATGATTAGGGCTTTCCTTTGATATTTCATCAATGCAATACTTTATCTTTGGAGATTTAAAGTCACAATTAGGACATGAAAAATTTCCTAAAGATGAATAATTTACACTCTTATATTTTAATACTGAATGACAATGAGGACACAAAATTCCATCTGAGTTAAACTCAGCATCTAAAACATAATTGTCTTCTTCATTTTCTCTAATAGCAAAATAGATTGGATTAAACTTACTTATAGAATCATAGGAAAACAAAGGAAGGTCACCGTTGGCTATAATTTTTGCATCAGGCATAAGATCAATTCCTTCTATTATCTTATCTAGGATATTATAAATTTCTCCAAACCTATCCATTTGATCTCTAAAGATATTTGTAAGAGCTATATAATCAGCTTTTAGATAGTTGCCTATCCTTACTAAGTTAGCTTCATCCACCTCTAGGACTGCTACACTTTCTTTATCACTAGGATTATCAAGTAGAGATGTTATAATGCCTTGGACCATATTTGAACCAGATTCATTTGTAAGAACAATAGGATACTCCTCTTTTAAAATGCTTACCAAAAAATGAGTAGTCATTGTCTTACCATTTGTGCCTGTTACAAATATAAACTTAGTGTTTTTGGATAATTCTTTTAAAATATCCTTATCTAACTTATATGCAATATAGCCTGGAAGGCTAGTAGCATTTCTATTTAATAATCTTAATGAAGACCTTATCGACTTTGCTAATACTTTAACTAGTTTGCTTTTTAAACTCATAACATTATTAAACCTTATTATGCTAATTTTTCAAAGTTAATAAATTATTTCAAAATCAGTTTCATTTGGCTTAATGTCAACTACTTCTATAAATTTATTCTCAATTCTTGCAAAATTTATATTATCTAGCCCCTCAAAAAATTTATATAAAGTAATTCTATCTGCTTGAACATAGGCTTCGACGCTCCCATCGTATAAATTTTTTACAGTTCCAGTAATATTTAATGAGTCAGCGAGCATCTTTACTTGAAACCTAAAACCTACTCCCTGTACTCTTCCCTTAAAAATAATATGATATCTTTTCATACATTCTCCTTATACCTTATTATACTTGACAATAAATTTTGTAAAAATATAATACTAATACACCCCATAGGGGTGATATAGGAGGTTAAATGAAACAGAGGTTTGATATAGAAGGTATGACTTGTTCTGCATGCCAAGCAGCTGTCAGCAAGGCTGTAAGTAAGCTTGGTGTTACAGAAGTAAATGTCAATCTAATAAATGAATCGATGACCGTTGATTATGATCCTAGCAAATTAAATGATGAAAAAATTATAAAGGCTGTTGTAGATGCTGGTTATAATGCTAGGGTAAAGGGGAAAAATGAGTCGGCATCAAAGGATTTGCTTAAAGAATCAGAAGAAGATAATACTAAGTTTAGGCTTAAGGTATCCTTTTTCTTTATGATAATACTCATGTATGTAGCAATGGGTCCTATGATAAATCTTCCCCTACCGAGATTTTTAGAAGGAACAAGTGGAGCTATAAATAATGCTTTTGTTCAATTTTTATTAACTATTCCAGTTATTTTTGTTAATAGAAAGTTTTTTATTTCAGGTTTTAAATCACTAAAAAATGGTAGCCCGAACATGGACACCCTAGTTGCTTTAGGTTCTTCGTCAGCTCTTATTTATGGTATCTTCGTGATAATGAGAATGGCCCATGCAGCAGGTCTATCAGAATTTGATGTGATTGATCATTATAGACATAACCTGTACTTTGAATCATCAGCCATGATTCTAACTTTAATTACGCTTGGTAAATTTTTTGAAGCAAGAAGTAAGGGCGAGACAAAAGCATCTCTTAAGTCTCTTATGGATTTATCACCAGATAAGGCAAATATCATAAGGGATGGTGAGGAAATAACTATAGATACTGCTGATATAAAAAAAGGTGATGTGGTAGTTATTAGGCCCGGCAACAGGATTCCGGTAGATGGTGTAATTGTTGAAGGAAGCTCTCTTGTTGATGAAGCAGCGATTACTGGCGAGTCAATACCAATTACTAAAGGGGTTGGTGATGAAGTTATTTCTGCTACTATTAACAAACAAGGTTCCTTTAAGTTTGAGGCTACAAGGGTTGGAGAAGACACTACCCTATCCCAAATCATAAATCTTGTAAATGAAGCCAATGAAACTAAGGCTTCAATAGCAAAATTAGCAGATAAGATATCAGCCATATTTGTACCAGCAGTAATTTTAATATCTATTCTTACCTTTATCGGTTGGTATTTTTATAGCAAAGACTTTGAATTTGCTTTAAATCTGATGATATCTGTACTTGTTATTTCTTGCCCTTGCGCACTAGGGCTTGCCACTCCAATGGCAATAATGGTTGCAACAGGTAAGAGTGCTCAAATAGGCCTATTATTTAAAAATGCAGAAAGTCTTGAAAACTTGCATAAGGTTGATACTATACTCCTTGATAAGACTGGAACAATCACAGAAGGAAAGCCTGTAGTAACGGATATAATGACAGATATGGACCAAAATGAATTTTTACAGATAGCTTCTTCAATTGAACACCTATCTGAACATCCTTTATCAGAGGCTATAATCAATAAGGCTAAAGATAAAAATATAGAAAATATAGAAATTCATGATTTTACATCTTTTCCTGGTAAGGGAATTGCAGCAAAAATTGATGGTCAAGCTTATTTTGCTGGTAATCTTAGGTTGATGGATGAAAATAAGATTTCTATTGGAAAATATGAAACAATTCATAAAGACCTATCAAAAGAAGGTAAGACTTCTATGTATTTTTCTGATTCTGATAAGGTCATAGGATTGATAGCCGTCCAAGATCAGGCAAAGGAATCATCTAAAATAGCAATTGACCTGCTAAAAAAAGATTCTTATAAGATAACCATGCTAACAGGTGATAATGAAAATACGGCTGAAGCTATAAGGGCAAAGCTAAATATAGATGAGAAATTTGCTGAAGTTTTGCCTCAAGATAAGGATAAAGTAGTTAAAAGACTACAAGCTGATAGCAAAAAAGTAGCTATGGTTGGTGATGGAATAAATGATGCTCCTGCCCTAGCTAGAGCAGATATAGGAATAGCTATAGGAAGCGGCGCTGATGTTGCTATAGATTCTGCAGATGTCATCCTAGTTAAAAATTCACTACTAGACATAGTCAAGGCCATAGAATTATCTAAGGCTACAATAAAAACTATAAAAGAAAATCTTTTCTGGGCTTTCTTTTATAATATATTATTAATACCTGTCGCAGCAGGTCTTCTCTATCCAGCCCTAAACATAAGACTTAATCCAATGTTTGCTTCTGTTGCTATGAGTTTATCATCGGTATTTGTATGTCTAAACTCATTGAGACTAAGAGGATTTAAGTCAAGCGCTTCTGGATATGAGGAAAGTAAGAATGTCACTATCGAAGAAAATATTTTGGAGGATAAAATGAGTGAACTTAAAAAAGTAATCGTAAATGTTGATGGAATGAGCTGTAATAATTGTGCAAAACACGTTAATAAAGCCCTAAGTGAAATTAGCGGTGTTAAAGAAGTAGATGTAAATCTAGAAGATAAGCAAGCAGAAGTATCTTATGAGGGAAATATAGAAGAAGAGATATTTAAATCTGCTATTGATGAAGCAGGCTATGAATATAAAGGAATCGAATATAAGTAAATGCACGCTGATAAGAGCAAAACTATAAGGAAGCTTAAAACAGTAGGTGGACAAATCGATGGTCTAATTAAAATGATTGAAGATGATAGGTACTGCATAGATATATCCACCCAGCTAATGGCATCAATCTCTATCCTTAAAAACATCAATAAAGATGTCTTAAGAGGTCATCTAGAGCATTGTGTTTATGATAGCTTGAAGCAAAATGATGAAGAAGCAATAAAAGAAAAAATTGATGAAATAGAGAAAATTATTGATAAACTTAACAAGTTATAGTTTCAATATTGGCTAGCTGGGTATGTTTATAATATAAAGATAAAGGAGATATATATGACAGAAAATCAAATTAAGCAACCATTTCAAGATGAAATTAGTGAATATACAGTATCAGATAAGGTTCTTGCAAAAATTACAAAGAAAGTTGTAGACAAGGTAGATGGTGTATTGGATCTTCAAGGAGGCCTATTAAACTCAATTACGTCAAGCTTTACAAATAAAGAAGAAGAATCTACATCTGGAATTTCTATTAATCAAGAAGAAAGACAATGCATTGTTGAAGCTTCGTTAATATTAGAATATGGCAAAAAAGCAGCACTAGTCTTCAAAGAGATTGATTCTTTGATAAAACAAGAAATATATGAACTTACAGGTATAAAAGTTGCAGCCGTTAAGGTTGATATAGTTGATGTTTTGACAAAAGAAGAATTTGCTAAAAGAAATCAAGATAAAAAAGAAGAAAGATAAATATTGAACTAAAAAAGGGACTGCTCAGCAGTCCTTTTAAAATTAAAAATTATTTATATATGACATGAATCCTTGGTTTTTTTCAAGCATTTTAAATATTCCTACTCCAATGATTGATACCATGACGAATTCACTAAGCATAAATTGGAAAATCATTATCAGTAGTGCTTCGTTATTAGCAAGAATAAACCATGTTCCAAGTGCAGGAACAATCATCAATAGTACTGGAAATAAAGAAGCTATAAATAAATTACTAGCTCTCTCCATTAGTTTAAATGCTACAAAAGATGCAAGAGTACCAAATACAACATCAAAAGCTGCCATTGGACTCATAAAATTAGCAAGGGCACATCCTAATAGTAGACCCGGAATAAACCTCTTGTTATAAAATACTAATAAAACTAAGATTTCACTAAATCTAAATTGGATAGGTCCATAAGATGCAACAGGCATAAAAATTGTGAGCACTGCATAAAGGGCCGCTACTACTGCTGATTTTACTAAAAAGTTAGTGTCAGTAAAACTAAAATATTTCTCATTCATTTTTTCATCTCCTTGATTTTTTTATAATGGGTGCCAAGAAACATTACTTGTTTATTATAACATAAAATGCAGATTTTTCAAGAAATACAAAGGTATATAGAATCTCTAGGTAAATTAATAGATATTTTCACTAAAAAAAATCCTCATAGAAAATTTAATAATAATTATAATGATATTTAAAATATTTTAAAATTAAAACTGACCTCTTAAACTTAGTTTTATATTTTATCATATTGAAGACTTAAGCAAAATCTAGTAAAATAGAGGTATGAAAAAGCTATGTATAATACTTCTATCTGCAATTGTTTTAAGTGGCTGCCATAAAAAATCTGATAGTGACTTAAAGGGATTTATAGATGAAGAAAGTGTAAAAATAATTGAAGATTTAAAATCCTTGGCAAGTAATACCTTTAATACTAAAAGTCTACTAGATTTTAAATATGAAATAAAACCAAAATTAAAATCAGATGTAAAAGAAGATATAATTAAAAACGTAGAAGCAGAGGCTAAAAAAGATAAAAAAGCAGAGTGGATATATGACAATTTCTACAATTTAAATAATGTCGATGCTTATCTAACAGGTAATGATCCAGATACTATAGAATTTATATATAATATGAACCATGACATAAAAGATTTTGAATTTTATGAAGGAGAATCTGTCAATCTTAAAAGAGAAACACCATATTTTTTACAATGGGATAATAGATGGGCATATGACACTCTCTACCCTACTAACATTGGTATCTCAGGTTGTGGTCCTACTTCTGTGGCTATGGTCTTATCTAGATTTGAAAATAAACTAATCTATCCAAAAGAAGTGGCTAAAGATGCTGCCAAATTTATGAATGATGGTGGAATGGATTGGGCTTTCATCGAACATGAAGCGAAAAAATATAATTTGAAAGTAAAAGATATCGCTCTAGATAAGAAAAAAATGATCGATGCATTAAAGACAGGTCCACTCATAGTATCAGTCAAAAAAGGATATTTTACCCTATATGGTCATATATTGGTAATAGATTCTGTTAAGGGTGATAAATTTATTATTAATGATCCAAATAGTGTAAAAAACTCAGTTATAGAGTGGGATTTTGACCAGATTTCTGATCAAATTGCAAAAATTTGGGAAATTTCAAAATAAAATTTGACAAAAGCTATAAATGGTGTTATACTATAAAAGTAGTTAGCGAGCACCATTAGCTCAGTTGGTAGAGCACCTGACTCTTAATCAGGGCGTCCAGAGTTCGAGTCTCTGATGGTGCACCAAAAATATTATGCAAACATTGAAAACTCAACACTCTTATAAATGTGTGTGGGCAAGATGTGGGCAACTAAAAAGAGGTCAATCAAGACCTCTTATTTTTTTCATTATCCAAAATAAACTTCTAAGCCTTTTAAAAATCTAAGCCATATAAATACACCTATGAAAATAAGCACAAAAAAAGCCACCTATTCCAGGTGACTAAGGTTAATCCAATTAAGATTACTTTAAGCTAGGTTTAATTCTTTTTCAAGAGCATATGTCAATATCTTTGAAAAATTTAATCCCCTGCTTTCTCCAGCTTTTGCTAAACTTTCTGGTATAGTGCAATTTTTTTTGACTTTATTATCATTATCTAATCTAAAATATCTTTCAAGATCACAGACCACATAATTAATAAAATCATATTTCTCATCTGTACCCAAGCAATTTTCTGGCTCAGGGAAGTCTCGACCATCTATTAAAAAATCATACGCTAATAATTCTATTGCATCTTTAGAACTATAAATCGCGTCCTCTAAATCTCTTCCCTCACTTACCATACCAATCGCTTCATTAAAAACTGTATAACCTGTATCATTTTTAATAAAATACACTGGATATGCCTTTACTCTCCTCATATTCAATTTTATCCACTTCTATTTTGATGCAACTAGGATTTTATGCCTAATTGCTTCAAAATTATTTTTGCTGTAAGTTCATTGATTTCATTGTGCCTTGGAATTGAAGTCGTTTTATTTCTAAGTCTATATATGTCATGATTGCTGCCATTTCTAACAAATATAGCACCATTACTTTCAATATATCTTACGAGCTTTTTTCTATTCAAAGGTGGATTAACCCCCTTTCTTCAATTGTTATTTTAACTATACGCCTTTTTATGCGTATGTCAAAACATCAAATAAAAAAAGACCTACCCAGTACAAGGTAGGTTTTAGTGTAATCTCGGATATTCCTTTTTTCTTTTTTATATTTGTACTGTAACCAGCCTAAGCCAGCTTAAACTTTTTTATAACTTACTTAAAAGAATCAACCTTAAAATTTCCGCCCACTTTTTCCTTAGCGTTCTCAGTGTTTTCTAGTTTTGGTTTTTTATTGTCCCTTACTTTTGCTGACACTTCACTTTCTATAAAATCATCAAGACTTCTTGCACCACCTAGGTATTTTGCTATAATATCTTTTTGCTCATCTCCTAGCCATGACTTGACTTTATCAATAACTGAGTTAAAAATTTCATCTTGTTTCTCTTTGTCAAAAAGCTTTTTTGGATTTGATTTTAATTCATCAACAACCTCTTGATTAGCTTCTTTGACTGCTGCATCCATTAATTTAATTAGGACATCAATTATCCCACGTGCCCTACTATCAATAATTTCATCTTTCTTTGCCTTTGCTAAATCAATAGCATATTTAGCAGCACAAAGAACTGCTATTATTCCTGCAATACCTAATAAGCTATATAACTCTTTCATTTTTACCTCCTATTTAATTCTAATTTTCTGTCCAACTTTTATAAGGTTAGGGTTAGTAATATGAGGATTCTTCTTAATTAATGAATCCAGGCTAACCCTACGTCTCTTGGCAATCAAAGACAAACTATCCCCAGCCTTAACTACATAATAAACAGGTCTAGACCTTAGTTGCTTATTTACCTCATTTTGAACTTGTCTGTATGAGTAGCCAGCTTTTTGTAGTCTGTTAGCTCTATCACCACCAACACCCCATTTACCATCAATTACCTCTTTAGCAATCTCTGATACACTTTTCTTAGGTTTATTTTCAATTGCTCCTACAGGTCTGAAAAACCTTACAGGCCTTCTTGCAGATGATAGATAATAGTCATAACCTTCTCTCTCATTATTGGTCGTTACTGTGCCATTGCCGTAATTACAGTGGATTATCTCACCTTTACGTGTAAATAGCCCAGTATGTCCACCGGCATTTAGACTCCTACCTTCTACACCAGATATGAAAATATCTCCTCTTTGAACTTCGTTTCTTTTGATCTCTTTAAGTTTTCCTTGTCTAGCTAGTTTGAATAAGTCTTCGGTTGTTCCGTTCCAAGTCGATTCAGATATGAAACCACCCTTCTTTAGACATTTAAATACATAACTAGCACAATCATCCGTCCTAGAGGCATAAGAGGATTCAGCTCCAATCCTACCTCCACCCATTACGTATTTAGGCTTGTGCCATCTAGACTTTGCATAATTCATCATTTTATCAATACTTGCCATAATTTACCTCCATTACAAAAGGACTAGCCTAGGCCAGTCCCTTTAATCTTTTTTTATTTCCTTGTATAAATCATCAATTTTCTTTTCTAGGTCTTCTAACATTTCTTTTTTGACCAGGTCATCCTGGGTGTTTAAGGCCATCTCCATCATGGATTTTAGTTCATGGATGGAAGAGTTTAAAGCTTCTAGGCTTACATGTGAGTCTTCGCTATGCTCTTTTAGCTGGTCCTCAAATTTTTCAGTGTATATCCTGCTACTTTCAACCGCCGTTATCACCTCCCTTAGTAGCTGCTGCAAGGCTTCGGTACTTTTTTCTTGACTGGCCAAAAACTTATCATCTTTTTCTTGACTCAGTCTTCTGTCTTCTTCCTTTTGTTTTCTCTCAAAGGCTCTGTCTTCATCAGTTCTTCTTTGAGTAGCTTCTTCTTGTTTTTTGATTGACCAAATTTTTAAGCCAAAGTATATGACTAATAAAAATACTAGAAATATTAGTATTGCTACTGCCGTGCCTTGGTCTATAAATACCTGGTTTACTTCTTTTATGGTTGGTTCATGCATAAGACCTCCCTTACTTGCCTAAGGCTAGTTTCATCTTAATCTTTTCTATTTCATACTTATTTTCTTCTAGATATACTTCTAAACTCTCTCTTAGCTGCTCTTTCACCTCCTTATCTAGCTTGGATAGCTTTTTTAAAAGTGAGTCTATGGTTTCGCCTTGATATATAATTCTTCTTGCAAGGCTTCTGGTTAAAACTTCTAAAGCGTATTTTGGTAGCATTATATCTCCCCTCCTATCTCTTCTAGCCCCATGTCTTTAAGCATAAGCATGGATATAGAGTCCTCTACTGACTTTAGCCTTGTATCCATTGCCCCAAATTTTCCCATGAGGTCTTTAAAGGCTAAGCTTGGGTCAAATTCTACTGCAAGCTTGGCTAGGGATCTCTGGGTGATTTCTTCATCTGATAGGCCTTCGATTTTGCCCTCAAAACTTACGACAAAGTCCCTGTATGGCTCATCTTGGGTTAGTCTTACGTCTGTTACATTCTTGCCTTCGTAGTATTGTTTTTGTAATTTGTACATTTTTTCTTCCTTTCTTGTACTAAAAAAGAGGGTTATCCTCTTCTTATAGTGGTGTTATTTCTTTGTAGTTTCCTTCTGGTGGTAGGAGGGGTTGTTTGTCTTGGGGTAGGTCTTCGATACAAGGCATAAATATTTCTCCTATTTCTTCTTCAAATAAGCATAATCTTTCTAAGATTACATTAGCCCCATTATAAGACCTAATGTGTAAAGGTCCTTTTACTTCGCTACCTGTCAGCTCTATATAATTAAAATTTCCCTTACTTTTATATGGTTTGTATATACCTTTATAAATATCGACATCACCATCAATACTTCCAAAAAATCCAGGATAATATTTTTTATTATTATCTAAAGACATATTCTTTTCATACATTCCTATACTAGTGAATCCAGCTGCTGATGTCTTTAGATTATTTACATAAACTTTATTGTCTTTAATAAAGATATCCTCGTTTGACCTCGCATACATGTAAGTTGGATTTTGTAACTTCCCACCATTTAATAGTAGGTTGTGCTTAACTAACATAAAGCACCCCCATTGAGACTAGTCTGGATACACTTCCTTGAATACCCCCCCCGCTAGAAAAATGGCTTGATTCTCAGCTTTTACGCTATTTTTATTTGGCACATATATTTCAGATGGAAAATCTTTATAAATACCTAAAGCGTAAATATATCCATTAGCCGACTCGTTAGATAATATATAGGTCGCACCTTTCATATTATTTCCTTTAATCTCTATATAGTGGAAATCACCTATAGTCTTAGCTACCTTATATCCATCTCCCTTATATATCCTTAAAGTCTTATCGCTTTCTCCATATACACCTACACAGTAGGTTGCATTTGGATCAATACTTTCTGATAACCTCTCTGCACTTCCGCTTACTATCATATTAGATATGAAAGAGTTTAAATTCTCAAAATATATTTTTCCATCCTTAAAGCTTACAGTAGACTTTGTCGCCTCATAATTAGGCAATGCTAACTTATTATCATTTACAAGTAAGTTTTCATTTATAATCATAACCCCTCCTCTCTAATCAATCTCAGCTTCTCCTCAGGCATAGTAACATTAGTTATCACTAGTTTCCCTTCGAACTTCTTTCCAGGCAAGCCATCTTCTTTTCCTCTAAAATCTATAATGTATGAGTTTAAGTTCTTATCGACTTTTACCACACATCTTGTGGCCTTTTCTGTTTCATTTGCTACATATTTTAGTTCAGGGTGGGCCGGGTCGTCGTAGTCTGGTTTGCCATATAGCAGGATGTGGCCGTCGGCTTCTGATTTGAACTTTATATTTAGGATTTCACCTTCAAAAGGGAATTCATAGAAGTCGTTAGTTAGGATTTGACCTATTTCTATATAGCCTATTTTTACTTCATTTCCCGTGATACTTGGTTTTAGTTTTATGAGTTTATCTCCAACCTCATATGCTCCTAGGCTTGATAGGTCGCTTAGGTGGTTGTCTTGCTTGGTTTTGACCTTATCTATGCTATCGGTAATCTCTTTAAAAGATTGGTCTAGGTTGTCTAGCTTTTTCTTATATTGATTATCAAAGTTATTATCAGAAAGCCCCTTGCCTACTTCTTTTAGGACTACTTCATCTTTGCTTGGAGCTCCTATTTGGTCTCTGATTCCCTTTTTTTCTTGGCTAGTTAGCTTTGAGATACTAGCTAGGTTTATTTCTCCATCCTTACCTGGTGGGCCTTGAGGGCCTGTGTTTCCATCTTTGCCAGGCGGCCCCTGTGGGCCTGTTTTGCCTGGTACTCCTTGGTCTCCTTTTTGACCGTCCTTACCTGGAGGACCTTGGATTCCTTGAGGGCCCCTGTCTCCCTTTTCTCCCTTTAGTTTAGTTGCTCCTAGTTCTTTTACTGCTTTTATTGCTTCATCCCTAACCAGGTCTTTAGTTTCTTTTTTTATTAGCTCTGCTGTTTGCTTGTCTGCAAAGTCAGCATAGCCTTTCTTAACATCAATTAGGAATTCGTTATCTGATGGAAAGACATAGCCGTCGCAGGAGATTTCTAGGATGTATAAGTCATCTTTGAGATTACCCGGCATGGAGAAATTTACTATGGATCCTTCTACTTTTTTCTTTATTTCCCAGTAAGTTTTATGCTGGGGATTTCTTAAGGATATGAGGGCTTCTTTGCCGTCTAGGTTTATTTCTTTGCCATTTCTGTCTATTAGGACAAAGGAAAAGGGAGTGGACCTATCAGCTTGCTTGATTATCCTACCTCCCTTTACTTGTCTTAAGTCTAGTGAATTAAAAGCCATAGGGCCTCCTCCTATTTATCTGTCTCCATCTTTAGTACTGCATTTTTATTGTAGTAGTCTCTTAGCTTGTAGTAAGCTTGGTCTAATTCTACTAAGGTCAATTCATTTTTGACTGCCACATCTACTAATTCGCTTACTACCTTATCAATCTTAATTTCTTCAGCTGTTCTCTTTTCCATCTTCTTCCTCCTCTTTGTTTTCTAATTCTTTGATTCTTGCTTCTAGTTCTTCATTTTTAATTTCTAATACCTGAATTGAGTGGGTTTGCTTCATGCAAATCATCATATACTTAGTTATTAGTTTGTCTTTTATATCTTCCATTTGTCCTCCTAGGTCCAGAATGTTTTATTGTTTAAAAAATCTATTACAAAGGTGTTGCCATAACTCTCATTTTTAAATTGTAATTGTTGGCCGTAATACCTACTGACTTTAATGGTGTCACCAAGGTATATGTCACCATAAACCTTTAAAGTTTGGTCGACTCCTATATGTTTAGCTACTATTCCGAAGGCATTTAGGTCTATGACTCCCCAAGTGCCATTTAGAAATGAGTTTAGTTGTGATGATGAAAAGTTTAAATAATCAAAATCTTTGTATTTATTAACTACTATTGACCCAGTACTACCATTTGGACCTATGATTTCAACTGACCCATCATCATTGACTCCTATGCTGCCTAGCTTAGTAACATAGCCGTCATAGAAGTTTATTTTGGACCCAACCACCTCTACCCTCTTGCCATAAGATGAAGTCTTAAACTCACCAACCACGCTTACATCTCCCTTAAGGTCAATGTTTTTTGCCTTGATTTGGACATAGTCAGGCAATTGCTCGATTATTGATAAGACATCCAGCTTGCCAACCTTGGTGGCTATCCTATCATTAGTCTGGGAAATCTCTGATTGTAATTCTCCCTTACTAACCTTAGTCGAAATCTCTTCGGCCGTCTGCTTGGCCACACTTAAGGCCTCCTTGGCTTGAGTTTCAATGCCGCTTATGTCTGGCACTTGCTTACTGACTTCAGTTTTTATCATGTCGCTTGTTTGAGTTATTTTTGCATAGGTGGCTTCAGTATACTTTTTAATGTCTTCAGTTAGCTTTAAGGAATTATTTATTACAGCCGTTTCTATCTTATCTCCTACCACATTGAGAGTAGCGTAATTTGTTTCTATATCTTTTAAGTTTTTTTCGACCTTACTAGTCCAAATAGATACATTGGAGTCTACCATATCCATCCTAGCTTCTAGAGTCTCTTTGGTCCCATCAACCATAGTTTTTACATTAGTGGTAGTAGCCCTTATTAGCTCATCAGTCTGAGTTAAGGTGGTATAGTTTTCGCTAACAAACTTCTTTATGTCTGTCTCAGTTTCTTCTACACCATCTCTAATTCCCTTTATTTTAGACTCTATTTCACCATTTTTCATGGTAAAAGTCTGTTCTAATTCTTTTAGCTGACTTGCATAAGATTCGCCGCTTTCATCAAGCATTTTTTCTAAATCATACTTAAGATTTTTAAAATCCAACTGATTTTTAAGATCTATAGCTACATTTCTAAGGTGTAAGGTATGACCATCCCAATACATGTGATAGTCTTCTTTGCTATTACCTATTAGGAAAGTCCCATCTTCTAGATTCCAAAAGACCTTACCACCCTTTAGGATGCCAGCTCTTATTACCTCAGCATTTACTGAATCCCCATCAAGGGCAACCCTAAAGTCCCACTGGCCATTTGGCTTTTTGCCGTTGGCAATCATTAATTTCCCAGCACCTAGATATATAACCTTAGTAGGATTTTTATCTATTGGTTTATTGAAACTATAAAACCCAGCTGGTAACTTATATTTATTATCAACCTTCAAGTCATATTGGTAGCCGTCATCATTAAAATATGATGATTCTATAGCTTGTAATATAGATTCAATATAGGATAGTTGCTTAACTTCTTCATCCTTTTTCTCTAAGTCAGCAGCCCTTAAGCGACTAGATAGGGAAAAAGCTACCTTATCTCCAAACTCAAAACTTACTATATTTTGAGAAATGAAGTCTTTTTTTATCTTAAAGACCCTGGTCTTATACCTGATTCCCATATCAGCTATTATTGTGACTACCTCTCCAAGCTCAACTGGTTCTTTCTGGTATCCTGTAGCCTTTAGCTGAACCTTAGGCCTGCAGTTTTTAATGGCATATTCAAAGGTGGCCTTTGCTAATTTCTTCTTATCTTCAATATTTTCAAAGTCGACAGAAGTTATCCTAGGCCTTCCATCTGGATAGCCATAAAGGGCTGTGGCTTCCTCAATTTCTATATAACTAATTCCCTTAGGACTATGGACTTTTATCCCGTCTTTTTCATCCTTATAGTCAATATCTTCAAAGGTGATTTTTCTACCATAACCACCTGTAGGATTGCCCTTATCATCTGTAATCTCTTCACCCTTGCCCCTACCAACAAAGGCGGTGAAAAGCTCATCTTTGCTAGTCTCAGCCACTACCGATACAAGATTATCCCCATAAGAAAACACCTTACCATAATCTTTTCCTTGATTATAAGTAAGATGTATCTCTTTGGACTTGATTTTTCCATCTACAAACTTAAGAACAGGCTTAAATTCTAGATTCCATTCCTTGCATATCTTGTATAAGGAGTCAAGGGCTGATATATAATAAAGACTGGTAGATGCTTTATTGGTTGCAGATGATATGGCAGTCCAAGTACTATCAGCAAGGGCAGCATTTAAGGCTGGCCCTGCCATTTTATTTGTAGGCCTTAAGTCTTTGACTAATACTCCTTTTAGCTCATCAAACATGATGTGGATGCCCTGAAGGCTTAGCTTATTATCTTCTTTGATATAATTTCTTATAGAATATAGCCAAAAGTCATTTTCTTCTTTGACTCCAAAATAATAGGCCTCTTCAAAGTCCTTTTTGTATTTTAGCACTAAGGTGGCTTTGATAAGATTATTAATCTCTATCTCTTGATAATTTTCTATTATATCATCGCTATCTACTGCTTTAAATAAATTCTGCTTCCTATCAAATAAAAATACACCGCTCATAGAACCTTCTCCCTATATTCTATCTTTATTTGGCTTGCTAGATTACAGGATAAGCTATGACCAGAGTATAGGTCAAAGTCAAAAAAGTCACTTGCTACATAGTCTAGTTTAGCTAGCATATTCTTATTGTTTTTAAAGATTTTCTTATCTCTAAAGACCATCTTATCTCCAGCTTTAAAATCATCATTAACTATGATTCTATTGCCAGTTTCAGCATTCTTTAAGACAAGTTTATTGCCAGCCACACCTACCATTAAAGATATTGACTCTATCTTTACTGGATAGTAGTCATACCTTAATTCTTTTATCTTGTTTGTATCTTCCCTAAGCTCTGAGTATAAGAAAGGATCTTGGGAATGGATGGTAAATTTACCTATACCTGCATTCCAATCATATGGTGGGTCTTCAAAGCCTGATAGCCTTCCAAATCTCACTCCATATTCATCTGCAAAAGAATATTCTACATCTTCTTTAGATTGTAAGAGCATGGTTAATTTCTTCATTTTTTGAAGCCATTCCCTGTTATTTTCTGCTTGCAAATAATATTGAACTTCTATATCCCTTGCTGGATAAGATAAGCTAGTAGTTATATCCCCATCCCTACCCCTTATCTCTTGACTTTCCAGCTTAGGAGCAAACATCTGACGGCCAATGACATTTAAAGTCATATAGCCTTTTATTTCTTCATCTAAGCACTTGCCATTAAAAGTTATGGCCGACTTACTTAATTTATAATATGACTCCATAAGACCTCCTAATAGCTTGCTTCTAGTTTTATCTTCTTATTTTGTACGTCTGTTATATCATCAACAAAAGCTTCAAATAACCTACCATTTATGTCAAATACTAATTGAACAGGAGTCTTTGACTCTGGCTTGTAATTATCAACCTTATTTGCCTTATCTAAATTTGAATAGGATATGGATTTTTGTAAATTAGTTTGGCCTACTAGGTCACCATTTACAAATTCATCTAGGATTTGGCCATTCATATCAGATACAGAAGCCTTGACATTTTCAAAGTTTTTTACAAGGCCCTTGTTAAGACCATCCATGATAGCACGGCCTGCTGGAATCAAAAGTTTCTTATCATATGATATAGGTCCTTTATTTCTCTTAATCCATGAAGCTATACCACCTACAAAGCTTTTGACCCCTCCCCAAGCCGCCTTTAAACCGCCTAGGAAACCATTCATGATGGCAGTTCCAGCGCCTCTTAGGTCGATATTTCTTAGGGAATTAAACATTCCCTTAATCCTATTTATAAAACCTGATATGCTTCCAACCGCACTTGATATAGCACTAGTTATAGCTGACCAGGCAGCTTTTAAGCCAGATGATAAAGACTTGCCAGATGAAGTTAGGCTTGTAAAAAATGATTTTACATTGTTAATCACCCCACCTATAGCTGAAGCCGCAGCAGAAATCGCAGCCTTTATTGCATTCCAAGCAGCAGATAAGAGTTCTTTAAGGCTTCCACCTGCCTGACCTAAACTAGTGAAAAATCCTTTGATTCCAGTTATAACTGATTTAATACCTTGTCCAGCCATTGATATGGCACTTTTGATATTCTCCCAGGCTGATTTAGTAATCTGAGATAAGGTCTTACCTCCATTGCCCATACCTGAAAATAGGCCTGTGACAGTTCCTATCCATTTAGCTACAACACTAAGAGCAGGAGCAGCGGCCTTAAAAGCTCCTACCATCACATTTATTACTGGAGTTAGGAATTTAACCACAGCAGTTAAGGCATCGAAGGTGCCAGAAAGGCCTGTCAGCATTCCCTTAAAAAATCCACCTAAGTATGACCCCATAACCTGAAAGGCAGGCATGAGGGCAGAAGCTAGGGCTGAAATAACTGGTTGAAGAGCATTCCATAAATTTACAAAGGAATTTGCTACCATTTCCACAGCTGGTCCAACAACTGATATGAAGGACTGAAAACCTGCAGATATGGCAGGCAATAAAGCCTGAACAAAGTTTGCTATTCCATCAAATTTAAGCTTACCCATGGCCACAACTACTGACTCAATGATGGGTCCTATTGCTTGGCCCATGCTTGAAAATATTTGAGGGATTTGCATTACACTTGACTTGATAGAATCAATTACAGGTCTTATAGCTTGGCCAAGACTGCTAAAGGCTTTAGATACTGCAGATGTATTTGACATCGACACACCTAGGGAGCTCATAAGCTCACCACCTAATCTCTTAAACCTAGACCCTAACTCTTGAAATCCTACTTCTACCACTTGGGGTAGGCCCTTAAAAATCCTTCCAACCATTGGTAGCAAGTTACCTACAAGAAAAGTCTCTACAGTTTGAAACAAATTCTGTAGGCTGGGCTTTAAATCATTGCCCAAAGCAAGATTACCCAAAAAGTCTGAAAAAGAGGCCTTCATAGCATTAAAAGACCCCGATACAGTTTCACTTGCTTCTAAGGCAGTAGTTCCTGTGATTCCTATATTTTCTTGTATAGCGTGAATAGCCTCATAGACATCGCTTAAATTATTTATGTCATACTTAACTCCAGTAAGCTTGGTAGCATCCGCCAAGAGTCGCTCCATCTCTGTTTTTGTACCACCATACATAGTACATATTCATTATGATTCGTTAGTTCATAACCGTTATTAACTGCTGTATGTCACCATACAGATTAGACTATATCTTATGCATTTGCATCCTAGCGCTTCCATTCACTTGAATGTACTCTACTCCATTAAAAAAGCACCCCTTTGGATGCTTAATTTGTTTCGATAGTCGTTACATTTTATTATGTTTGATTCTATTGCCATTTAAATATTCTATTAAAAATCCCCTTGTAATTCCACGTCTACCTATATTTCCATCTTCTAATCTCAAAGATATATTAGATATTGTGCAATTAAAGTAGTCAGCACACTCAGAAATACTATTAAAGTACAATTTATTAATTATATTTCCCCATCCTATATGACCACCTCCACGTTTCTTTCTAAACTCTTCAAATTGTGTTACCAGAATTTTTTCGCTCCTAACACCATTTGTCCTAAAACGTGAATTTTGTTCAGAATAAGTAGCCCGCCTTAAATTTTTTAAATCATTATTTTCCCTATTTCCGTCAGCGTGATCTACAGTAGGCTTATTTTCAGGATTTGGTATAAATGTTTCTGCAAGTAATCTATGAATAGTAACTTTGTTAGATCTGTTATCTTCCCATAAATCAACCATAAAGTACCCGCTTTTTTTATTTTTATATGACTTTTTTAGATGTCCAGTATTATCATTTCTTACCTGACCTAATTCATTAATAGAATAATTTTTAAATCTCGACAATTTTACCCAAATCATTTATGACCTCCACATGGTTATATATAAATTATATTCCAACCACGTACTAGGTGCAATAATAAAACACGGTATTGTCTAATAATATTTATTAGAGTTTCACCGTTTTCACTAGGTTTATACTCGGCTATGGATTTTCTACCGAGTTTTAAGTTATCCAGCATCGTGTAATTCTGCTTTGCAAAGCCCTGATAAGCATTCTGGATATCTTCCATGTTAGTACCCATCTTATTGGCATTATCGCCCATGTCTATCATGGCCATATTTGCTACTTCTGCAGCTTTGGCAGTATCACCACCTAGGGAAGATATAAGACCTGCTGAAAAGCTTGTTACATTTTCCATGTAGGTATTTGCTGATACTCCTACTGTTTTGAATGCTTGGCTAGCATAGTCTTTCATCTTTCCGGCAGAGCCTTTAAAAAGTGTTTCTATACCGCCTAATGATTGTTCTAGGTTTGCTCCTTCCATGACTGATGCCTGGATGGCTTTGCCAACCCCAGCTACAGCTAACGCTTTGCTTGCAATGGATACAAACTTACCAGCAAAGCTTTTTCCTGTTGCTTCACCAGAAGAATCTGCTTCAGGCCCTAGTTCTTTTCTTATCATGCCAGATATGCCTTTTGCAGAAGGAACTATCTGTACATAGGCTTTACCTAATTCTGTTCCAGCCATTTTCCCTCCTTTCTGATACTTTCTATTATTTCTTTTCTCATTATTTCATATTCCTTGCCAGATTTTAGTGAAATGGCATCTGTTTTCTTTGTGTTTCCATATAGAGAGGATAGCAAAGATTTTGGCTTGTTCTTGTTTTTGCTTCCATCTTTGGTCTTTGACCATACTAGCCAATTTACTGAATCCGTTATAGATGTCAGCAAGATTGTATTTAGATCAGCAGGAAGACCTCCTAGAGTTTTCTTTATCCTAGAGTTTTCTCTTAGACCTTTTGCAAATATGGCAATCTTTGATATAGGTAGCGAATTTATATCATAGATGCCATAGGTCTCTGCTAAATCACATTCCAAGGCTTCTTTGTCTACCCTCATCATCAAGGCAAGGATTGCTAGTTTTTTATATCACCAGCGCTTCTTATAATTTCTGAAACTTCTTTTAAGACATCTGCTTGGCTTACAAAACCGTCTTTTTCAACGTGTTTAAGAAGTCTCTCTTTTTCTTCTTCTCCAAGAAGCATGTTTATTATCTTAGGAGCAAGGATAGGATTTTCTTCTGCCTGGCATAAGGTTTCAAAAAATCTATAGTCATCTTTAATTTTTTCATCGATTTCAAATTCAAATCCTGATTTAGTCTTGCCCTTAAGCATTTTCCGCTCCTTTCTTTCCTTCTATCATGTACTCATAGTGGGTATTGCCATCCTTATCTGGTTGGCAATTTAAGGTTGTCTCGTAGGCTATTGGGTCTTTATCGTTATAAGAAATCTCTCCTACCTCTGCTACGATTCCACTTGGTATTACTATCCTTTTTAGGATTCCACCCTTAAGTATCATATCTATGACTATTGAATGTGCTTCGTTTGGCTTGGAGTTAGACTTAATGCTAATACCTGTCTTTAAATCTCCCTTTACATTGTCATCCCCATAAACATGCTTTAAGACTTCCACATTAAGAGCCTCTATTAAAGCATAGGTATAGACATCCTCCTTGCCTACATAAGTGGTAAGGACTGTATCTCCACCCCAGGCCTTTACACTGTCAGTCTCTTTAGTGTCTTCATTTGCCATTCCATCTTCTGATACATAACCTAGACTCTTAAAGGCTTCATCTAAATCACTTAAAGAGTCAGTTGGTAATTTAGTTCCTATTGGAGCTGCAAAGATCGCTCCATTTACCCCAGGCTTACCCCAAGATACATATTTAACTTCTGTCATACTTCCTCCTAATATATAAAATTAAAAACCGCCTGGTAGCGGTATTCTTTAGTACTAATGTCTGTGAAATTGTAATCTGAATTTAATTTGCAAGATCCTATATCTTCTTCATTTGCCATTACTGTTAATAGCTCTTTTACTCTATCATTTAGCTTAGCTGCCTCATACATGGATATAGCGTAAGATTGAATGGCTACTGTGGCTTGGTTTATCTTATTTTCATAACCACCGCTAGTTTTCTCTACAATTACATAGCTTTCTGGCTTATTATCCTTTGGCTGCTCCATATATACTTTGACATCTAAATGTTTATTTAAATAATCTATGATCTTAACTTCTATCATTTTAAGGCCTTAATAAGTGTATTGTTCTTCAGATTATCCCTATAAGACCTATAATCTCCTACCTTCACGCTGGCATTGGCTCTATTCTTACCTACATAAGTATTTGATACATAGCCCTCACCTGCTCTAGACCTTACAGCGTCAGCTTCTTTTTTTAAGATTCCTATCATCTCTTGGCCTTTGAGTAAGCTCCTTACTCCAGCTGAATTTAATTTAAATTTAAATTTACTCATAAGTCTCTACCCGTACTTTTTTATTCCATTCTAGTGGTATCATTGCTTCTATTCCTTGCGTTACTTTTCCAAAAGATTTGAAAGTTTGACCAAAAAATTTTATCTTTTTATTTTCCCAGTCGTGATTATCACCCTTAGGTATTCCTAGAACATAGGCGGCCTTTTTACCGTAAAGATTGGTGGAATTTATGATATCATCGCTTGTAGTAGGACTTACCAAGACATTTTCAATTTCTATCTCTTTTTCTACAAGTAAAGGAGCATTGAAAGGGTCTCTTCCTTCTTCTACTTCTTCAACTAATATAACTTTAATACCTTTTATCTTCGTCATATATGTTCATCACCCCGTATCTTTGTCTTCTTAGTCCAAGTCTAGCCTTTTCTGTGTTTTTTATAAAAAGACCACCACCAGGCACTAAAAAGCTACCAGAGTAAGAATAGCCCAGGGCAGACTCCGAAAACTGCGTCATAGGTTCTGTGTCTGTAGATGTCATCAAGGTCCTAGCTACTACATCTGCTATAACCGACTTAAGTACAGACCTATAAGATACGCTTTCTGCCATCTCATCTAAGTCTTTACCTACCAGCTTTGCTTCTTCTCTCAGGCTATCTACTACTGTTGGTATAAGAGCCTCAGCTCTTTCAATCTCTTCACCCTTAAGTGGCCTCCATAATCTGATTAAGTCATCAATACTTAGATAAGATTCCATCTTAAGCCTCCTGCATTAGCTTATAAAGGTCTGCTTTCTTTGCTTTCGGGTCATATTCTATACCCAAGGCTTGGAGTTCTTGTTCTATTTGTTTTTTGGTTATACCATCCAAGGCTGGGTCTTCTTCAGCAGTCTTTTCTTCAATAGGCTTTTCAATTGCTGTTTCTGTAGATTCTTCTTCGATTTTTTCTTTACCATCATAGCTTATCCAGTTTTCTCCAGATAAAATATCAGGGCTAGATATTCTAGCCCCAGTCTTTGTATTTATATATTCAAACATTATAGTTCACCCTCTTTGATAATAGCAAAATGATTAGGGTCTAATATTCCCCAACCTAGGTAAGTTTCACATCTTAAGTAAACTTGGTTATAGCCCTTAAGGTCCTTACCAGAGTTATCAGGATCACCATACTTAATTACTTCAAGTGGTATTTGCTTAGCATAACCCCACTTAAACATATTTGCGAAATCTCCTATGATTGCCTTATCCTTAGTCCCCTTGCCTACAGTAGCATTGACATCTACCTTTAAGCCATTAACCGAACCAGGATTTGCACCCCATCTTAATTCTGGGAACAATCTTGGACTTCCTTCTTTACCATCTACAGTTTGCTTAGCCATGGCGGTTGCAAAAGAAGAGTCAAAGGCAGCACCTGTAACATCTCCTTCAGAGCCTCTAATTAAAGCGACAGCACTTTCAATATTTTCATCTGGATTTACAGCATTAAACTTAACAGCTTGGCTGACCTTTTTATCAAAACAATTATCTCCAATTATTGTAGATAATTGTCCCGTTCTTGGATTAATTCCATGAAAAGCCATAAGGTCTAAACCACGTGCAACTTTTTTTGCGTATCCATCATTAAAGGCCTTCAAAATATTTAATTTATATTCATCAGATGCATATAAGAACTCATCTGTTACCCTTGCTCCATATTCTATCTTTAGTGGAACCATTATAACATCATCAACAGTAACTCCACCTTCACTTTTCATTCCACCTTCAGCAACAATGTCTACTTCCTTATCCATTGAAAAAACAAATTCCTTATTTCCATTAAAAGAAATTGGAGTTTGCTTAGATAAGACCGCTAAAGATGAACTACCCTTAACCTTGTTCATCAAATCATTTACTAAAATTTCTGGGAACAATTCTCCTCTACTTAATACCATATTACTCTCCTTCTATATTCATATTGTTTAATAAACCCTTTAATGCTCCATCCACGCTATTTAGATTATTATTTTCATAATCCCTAAGTGGTGGCTCATAAGTTTTACTTCCTACATATTCTGCCAATCTCTTGGCATCCTCTGCCATACTTTCTTCATCATCACCGACTATCCTATCAGCTAGCTTATAAGGGATATTATTTTCTATGGCCACCTTACGTCTAAGTTCAGCCTTTTTATAAGATTCAATCTCACCTTCTAGGCTTGATATAGTCTTATCCTTTTCTCCTATCCCTTCTATTTGTTTTTGGTAATTGGTGTTTTCTTCCTTTAGACCAGCATTCTCAGACTTTAGGCTATCAATTAGGCCTTGCATTTCTTCCTTTGCTTTTTTCTCTGCTCTCTCTAGCCTATCTTTGACTATCCTGTCTAATTCTTCTTGACTTTCTATCACTTTAAATTCGCTCATTTTTCCTCCCATTTGCCCGTGTCCGGTAATTTTATATTAAAAATGACCCAGGTTTGGGTCATCCTAATAACTAATTCTTTGTTTGTTCTTTTCTTTGACTTCCTTGCAAGAGTAGTGGGCCAGAAGACATGCATCCATAAGTATAATATCCATATCTTCAAACTGGCTCCTATAACCAAAGCCGCCCGAAGAACCAATATTTCTCTTTTCGCAATTAGTAACAACTTGGCTTAGCGACGGCTGGTCTAGATGGCAAAGACTTTTATCATATATGCCCTGCTCCCACATGGAATTAGCCTTTATAATCTCTTTTACTGTCGGTAATATAACTTGCCTAAGGCCTACCCTCTTTAGGTCAGCTGTTAGAATATCCTGCCTGCTGGCCCCGTCTATAACAATATTAGCAGGTTTGGCCTGGCTTAGAAATTTAACTATCCACTCATTGCCATTTCTTATGGATTGGCAATCAATAACCTCAATAAAAACCTTGCCAGATAAGGTCTTAATGGCTATGGCCATGGCTACGTTCTTGCCATCATTGCCATACTTAATTCCTACATGCATCTTGCCTACAAGGCTTGGCAAGGCCTTAAGTTTTAGCTTTGACCACTCAATCTTACTAATTGCCGACTTTTGATTGTAGCTAATCCAATGACCAAGTCTTTGGATATTAAAGTCAATCTTGTCAGGGCCAATCTCTTCTTCGATTGCCCTTTCTGTAAGTTTATGGCCAAGTGATGGATTTGTCTTATACCAGGCTTCCTTATCATAAGGATCAGTAATATTTTCTACCGACCATTCAGCCCAACCATTGTGCTTTCTAGCTCCACTAAGAATAGCCTGCCTATATTTAGTAAAGACTGTTCCGCCAGATACCAAAGTAGGTGGAGTCCCACACATTATGGTCATAGGGTTATCAGAGTCTGTAACAGTATATTTAAGGGCCGATTCTTGGTCATCTGTATACTCTTGAGCCTCATCTATTACTAGCAGGTCAAAACCTTCACCAAGACCACCTGTAGAAGTCCTAGTCCTAAATTGGATAACCCCACCTGATTCTATAAGTTCAATCCTTTCTTGGCCCTTGGCCTTAATAGAATTAAAATCAACCTTATCTTCCATCCCCATCTTTTCTAGATACTTTTTAAGTTTCTCAAAAGATGAGTGAGAAGTAGAAATTCTGTGGGCTGTATGGAGAATGTTCTTTCCCTGCATCAAAAACCAAAGCTCAGTTATATAACAGGCTTCAGTCTTACCATTTCTTCTAGGAACCGCATAGCCAAATCTAGAATGGGTCCAAAGCTTATCCTCATTTGTAGCAAAGATTGCCCTAACCAGGTCTTCTTGCCAAGGATATGGCTTAAGACCTGTCTTTTCATATATTTTAAGGGCCTCATCACCAAGGCTTGTATCATACTCAAGTATTACCGACTGGCTGGGAGTCTGACTACCATATCGAACCATCATGACTCCTTCCAATAAAAAATAGCAGTTTTACGACTTACTCAGGTCGATAAATTTCTACTAAAAAAGCACCTCTAACTTCTTACACCTGTAAGTTTAGCTGTGCTTTAATACCACATTATTGTGCAATCTTTTATTTCTTTTTTCCCTTCAACCATATCTCTAAGGCCATTTAATGCTTCTGTTGCATAAGGGCAACTACTGTATTCTTTTTTATCAGTAGGACTTAATTCCATTCTATAATCTCTTATATCTAAGCAATTAACCGAAACTTTTCCAAATTCACCCCAATCTTCTGGATAATAGTCAGCATGTATCCAATTATTTATTCTTTTTACGTTTTTTAATTTTAGCATAATACTCACTACTCTCCTTTCGATAATTATATTTCTTACTTGCTATTTTATGAGCTTCTTCTTGACTCAATCCTTTACTAATAAGTTCTTTTTCAAATATTTCATGTTTAATTAGAGTTAAATCATGATTTTCAGCATTGCCTCTCATAAGCCTATTCCAAGACTGAGCAATTTCAAAACTTGGGTCGAACCTTCTAGTTTCTCCATCCCCTAAATCATGTTTATCAACGAATAAATATTTTTTAATTTCTTCAATTTGCTTTTCTGAATAGCCAGTATTTTTAGCAATTCTTTTGACATCTACTTTTCTTTTTCTTATAGATCCATACTCTGTTTCAGCAAATTTTCTAGCTTCTGGACTATTTGTATCACTTATAGCTCCAGAAATCCCTCCACTTATTGGGTTTGGCTGCTTACTTAGTAGTATTCTTTCTTCTATTTTATCACGTTTGTCAGAATTATTCCACTGTTTTGACCAAACATCCTGCCTTCTACTTTTATCAGGCACATAGTCTACAGTACACCTGCAGAACCTATGTCTTCTAAAGACATCATTGCCAGTGTCTTTGACTTCCTCATAATCATAAACCCCAGCCTTATCCTTGCACCACTTGCAGCATCCTCCCACCTCTCTTCTTACTATTTTAGGCTTAAATCCTAAACTGTAGTGAAAATCAGCATTTTTCTTTATAGTGCTGTCCACAATCGACTGGGCAAAATTTATCATAGGTTCATCTAGTAGCCATTTACCATCATCATATGAGTCATAGCTGCTTACTTTTTCGACTATCTTATCAATCCTATCTTGGTTTATATCAGCTTTTAAGGCAGCGATTGATATGCCAACTTCTTGATTCAACAAAGCTTGTACATCCCTAGAATAATCTCCTACCATGTCATAGGTCATATGCATATTAGGGTCTATTATTCTCTGGGCGATATTATAAAACATCTTACCATCTGGCAAGTTTTCAGTCTTTATATTTTCTTTAAAAGTATCCGCAAGTATTTCTCCAAGTTCCTCTGCAAATTCATTAGCATCCTTATAGTTTGCTTTCTTATTTTTTAAAGCAAGTAACTTATCTTGGAGTATCCTTGATTCTCTACTTTTACTTAGAAAAGCCTTTTTAATCTCTTCTAATAATTCAGGAACTATATCATTATTCATGGTCTATACCTGTTAAATCTGATAAATTATTTTTATTAAAGTAATCTGGAACTGCTTGGTTAACTTTGATTGCAGCATCACCTATACCAGATAAGGCTGCCACATCTGGTTCAAATATTGGATACCAGGTAGCCTTTGTTTTATAGAATTTATTCCTTAGGTATGGATAATCGTCTTCAAGACACCTTGCCACGTAGCCTACATTTAAAAATCCAGAATTAAAACATCTTTGAGCTTTCCTTGCGATAGCCCTAAGAGTTTCATGGCTAGCTTTTATAGCGTCTGCTGAGGATGGATTATCAGTTGCAAATCCTAAGTCATCTAAGGTAAGACCCGTTTCACCTGCAAAAACAGACGCTAAAGTCTTTAATTGCTCGGTAAATGGAGCCATAGATTGTTGCTGGAATTGCCCAAGCTTTGGAATATCTCCATCTTCATCCTTGGTGACTTCGAGAATAGTTGCAATTGTTGCTTGACATTTATCCATAGGTTCTGCATCCTGTGAAGTACCAAGCATGTATTTTTGAGGGAAAGAATAAAACTCCGCTGAGATATCAGCTCTTTCTAAAGTCCTCTTAGCGTATGCTTGATAATACATCACTGACCTTGATATCCTAGACCTGCCAAAAGGCCTTACAGCATCAGGCCTATACATAATTGGCACTAAAAGAACCCTACCAGTAGGATTATCTATCCTATAGGCAAACTTGCCATTCTCGTAGTAGTCAGTGAAATAAGGACTAAAGTAGACCTCCGACTTTGGATTGTTATATTCGTCTCGAGATAAGACCGCATAGCCTTCTGTTAAAAGCCCTGTAATAGGATCTATGATCCCAGTAGCATTGCTAGCTTCTATTATTTGTAGTCTTGCCTCATCTGTTTCAGCCTTGCTTATATAAATAAAGCAACAAGAACCTATCAAAGCTGATAAGATTGCAGAATCAAAAAATATATCAGGATTGTTCATGTTGAATATTTCCTCTATATTAAAATTATCATTAATAAAACCCTTAAAAACTAGCCTATCAGCAAGAGCATCTACAGACTTGGCAGACCAGCCCATAACCGCCCTATACTTATCCTTCATTTCCTTAGGAATTACTATTCCTACATCTTTATCTTGGTATTTTTCATCATATTGTTTGTATCTTAAATTAACTCTTGCAGCGTGCTTATCAAGTTTTCCACGCAAATAATCTAGTCCATATTCCATAATATACTTTCAAAATTCCTCCTTTTTCACAAAAATAACACCTCACGAGAAAAAATGTACAGTAGACGGCGGAACATCGGCCGCTAGCCCACCTGGGGTCCTACCCCCCTAGTCTGGTTCATAGCTAGTCCAATCCATTGACCAAGGCAAGTTCCTGTTGCCCAAAACCTTAGGCTCCATTGCTTCTTTATTTTTAAAAAGCTTGTCTGACTTTTGTCTGTTGCAAGTCCAGTGGGCAAGCTGCAGATTTTCTATATCGCTTGGATGACCACCCTTGGCTACTGGTATTATGTGGTCCACACAAGGTGCAAGTGGATCAGGATACTTAAGACTCATATCAACAGGCTTACCACATATCCCACAAGTGTTTTGTGTCTTTAATATTATCTTTTTATTCTTCTCAAAGTTTACCCTATGGCTCCCTTGCCTATCTGGTCTTAACTTGGCCATTACATTTCCCTTTCTCACTCTCAGTTAAGCCGCCATATACCCGAGTACATATGAAAGAACTTGTCATTATTGTTGCTGCTTGAATCTATAATAAATAAGGAGATCAGATGACTATGGCAGCTTAACTCAAAGGGAGAAATAAAAAACAAGCGACATAAGACGGTACGAAAACCGCCTCATATCAAACTTGGTTGCACTTTCACACTATTATTATATCGCATATTAAAATGAAAATAGTCCGGAAATAATCCAGAATCAAGCATCACCAAAAATACGTCTGGCCATATGTTCCAAACTGGCATTAGCAATTTCATACAAGCTAGATCTAGAATAATTATATTTCTCCTTAAGCTCATCAATCTTGCTCCACCTCTGCCTATAACCATAAATAGACACTGTTATATCAACCTCCTTATCAGACAAACCCTCAAAGCCAAACTTAAGCTCATCAATAATATCCTGGTTAGCCCTAATATTCTTCTCAAGCATTGAAATCTTTGCATTAATATTAATAATCTTATCATCACTAGCCAGACCACCACCCCCTGGCATAGACAATCCATACTTCGCAACCTGCCTAGACTCCTTCTTAACCTCAAGCTCCTCCACCTGAAGCCTAGCCTTGTCAATAAAATCTCTAGCATAGATATACTTCTTAAGAGAATCCTTCATCAATCTCTCATACAACTCCTGCATGTTCGCCTCCACAATCTTTCCCATAGAGCTTAATATCAAAGTAAAACATATCATCCATATCTTTCCAATTTCTATAAATAAATTCCTTAGCCTTATCTACGCAATCAAAGACTCTAACCTTCTTCCACTCCTTGGCATACTTATCAAATTTAAAAACACGATACAAAATCATTTAATCCTCACATCATCAATCCAGATTTCAGCCAAGATGCCATCAAGCTTTTTCAGGCAATATTTAATGATAACCTTTTTAAAATCCTCATCCCAAGAAGAAAACTTATCCAAAGGCCTTAAAAAACCATCATAAGGCTTATAAACCTTTTTATTAACGTCATCTATATACTCATCCTCCAGCTCAAAAATAATATAGATAAAATTATCCCTAGCCCCAGGATATCCAGTAGTATCCTCAATCTTATAATTTAAATAACTAAAACATAAAGTATTTTTCATATCCCACTAGACCCAAAACCTTTCTCACCTCTGTGAGTATCAGAGGAAATCTCATCAACTTGGAAAGGATCCAGCAAAATCTCTTGGCCAAAAACAAGCTGGGCAATCCTATCACCAGGCCAAGTCCAATAATCCTTCCCAGAATTATTAATCATGCAAACCTTAATCTCCCCACGATAAGAAGAACAATCAAACCAAGGCAAACATCAATCCCATCAAGAGACAAACCAGACCTAGGCCTCACATCCGCATAAATCCCTGCAGGCAACTCCAAAAACAAACTAGTCGCAATCAAAGTCCTCTCACCAGGCTTAATCAAAGTCCCCTCAATAGACCTAATATCCCAACCCTGGTCACCCTCTTTTTTAGTCAACTCATAATCACACTTATACTTCAAAGCCGCAAAAGCAGAATTTTTCTTAATCATAACCACTAATCATCCTCCTTATCCACCACATCAAAATACCTGACCTCACAGAGATTAATCATCCCCGCAGTACGATGGTTTCTCTGCAAATATAGGCAAATATCATTATCAGCGATACTATAATCATCAACCTCAAAATCTTTATTAACACCATTTCTAAAAACAACCTTAACAATTTTCATAATCTCTCCTTAAATTTTCTCTTAACTGGTTATCAACGAAAAGTTGACACCCTCATTGTCAATATCCATCTCTCTTTCGGTAATAAACTCATAATCAAATTTCTTAACTATAAATGTAGGCAACTTGCACTTATAAACCAATACATTAAAATACTCATCCCTCAAATCACAAGTCATTTCCTCCAGGTATAAATCTCTTAAATATCCCATAGAAAAATAATTCTTATCATCCCTAGCCCTAGACTTCATCCCATACAAATAAACTTTCATAAAAATAAATCCTCCAAAATCTCTATAAGTACATCAACAAAAATACTAATACATTCATACAAAGCCATAAATAAAACTTGAAATAATGAAAATGCTAAACAAAACAACAAATTCTCTTTAAGACTCATCCCTTAATCCTTCAATCTCATCCACCTGGCAAAGAAACTTACAACCACCATCAGGTTTAAGCCTAATAGCTCTCAAAGCTTTAATCCTAGCATGGTCCTTATCAAAAGCTTCAACCTCCACAGTCTTAGACCCACTTAGAAAGACCTTGACCCTATATCTTTTCATATCTAATTCTCTTTAGCCATATCCATGTAAATCAAAGACAACATACAAATAATGACATTTTCTTTGTTCGCATTCGTTAATTCTACCAAAAGCAAAACACAAACAAGTCCAATAAGTCTAATCAACCATTTCTTCATTCTTCTACCTCTAACTTCCTACACATGTACCTACTTATCCTTACTTATCCTATCCAAAAACATAACTCCATGACTAAACTTGACCTCATATCTTGCCAAATCATCTGCCGACACGGATTTCTTGCCATAGATCTCCTTCATATTGGACCAAACTTCCCAAGGCACAAAAAAATATCTCTGGCCAATACCAACACAGACACCTACAACAGCTCCAAGTGCTGATTTATAGTTCAAAACTTCCTCTTGCTTATCACTAATCACCGACTTGGCCATCCTCTTTTGACTGGTGTACTTAGCCTCAAAGCAAATCGAGTGGCCACCCTTCAAAGTCCCCTCAAAATCTGGATTAGCCTTCTTTGTAAACTGCCCCTTAAATTTGCCCTCATCATAAAGCTCAAGGACTCTAAAAGGCTCATCCACCTTGCATATATCAGCTATGCCATTATCCCTATAATAATCACAAGCAGCACTTATAAAACTTTCAAAATTTTTACCATAACCCAAAGCCTTCCTAGCAGTAAAAGACTTCTTAGATCTCTTAACTATTTCATTATTTTCAAAAATATCCATAATCTCTCCTAATCATTCTTGATACAACTGAGACCCTTCATAAACATTGCCTATGATTTTTAAATAATAATCTTTATAATCACCCAAGTTATTAAATTTACAATTAGAATCTGCAATCCACTTTAGACTTTCAGTCCCAAAGCTAACAGTGAAAATCCCTCGAAATCCAGATTTTTCCCAATAGCAAATATCTCCTTCAAAAATCTCTGCACCATCTTTATCTATAAGGCCTGTAGACATCATAAAAATAACATCATCAAAACCTCTAAAAACATCTAAGCTGCATCTATCTTTTTTCTCTGCATTATTATCTGAGTAAAATAAAATCTCAGAATTTTCATAATCAATATTCTTAACTTCTCTTACAATCTTTAACTGCTTATCAAAAACCTTAAATTTCACTAACATATAATCTCTCCTAAAACAAGCTCAATTGCTCATCTTCTTTATAAATAATCTCTTCCCTTTTCTCAAAAATTTCTTTACTTTTCGCAAGATTTCCCCCTTTTTCCTTATCCTTAAAACTTTTAAGCCTAAACCACCAGCCATCTATATAAAAGGCAGGTGTAAACCAAACATCAAAAACCTTGCCAAGCAGGGTATCTTGATTTTTCACAATAGCAGGAATCCCAAGGGTAGCAAGCTGGATATAAGTCATAAAGCAGGCCCTCTTATCCAGGTCCCCGCACTCAATAAAAAGGTCTCTCTGAGGATTGCAACCACCATCTAACATGGCATTTACAAGGCCTATCATAGTCACCCCACCACCAACAGCAGGATCAGACACATAGACAAAACCTCTTTCTTTAATCTCTTTTTTCAAGCCTTCCTCAGTATAAGTAAGTTTGGCCATAAGATTAGCCACATGGTCTGGAGTGAAAAATTGACCTGCCCACTTATCCCCTAGACCCAGGTCCATAAGGATCCCACCCAGGATGTCCTTTGCACCTTGGCTTTCTAGATTGTAGTCCTGAAGCTTAACAAAAAGATTAAAGGCCTCCGACATCTTCAAAAGCTCATCTTTATCATAAGACTTGGCAAGGGATAAGTATCTCTCCTCTCTTTTCTCAAAACTTCCTGGTAGGAAAAATCTCTCAGCAGAATTGGAAATAGCTATGGCAGTCATCTCTAAAAAATCAGAGTATAGACTCCACAAATCTCTCTTATATCTCAAAGACTCAAAAATCTTTAAAATCTCTTTTATTAAGTCATCTCCCCTAGTCAAACATACTCACCTGGCCATCATCAACCTTAGAAATCCTAAGCTTATCATCATCAACATCCATAGCCAAATTATCTGTTACAGCAGACATTGAGCTAGAGTCTTTCCTCTTAAGAGTCGACTCCACCTTATAGTCAATAACTGGTCTTTTATAGCTTTTGATTTCATAATCGCCACCCTCTCTAGGCGCTTCTAACTCTTCATACCTAACTTTGACATCGAGCTTTAAAGTAACTTGTCCAGCTCCGAAATTCCCAGCTGCAATTTCAGTCATTACTTCATAAAGCTTGGAATCGACCATAAGAGTCAAATCACCAAAAATCTCTTTGTCATTAATACTAAGCATCCTCATACTTCCTCCTTATACAATATTTATTCATAGCATTTTTAAATTTTATATATATTTTAATCATGTGGATAAGTAAATCTATAATTTATAAATCAATCATCATAAGCCTTGTGGATAAGTCCAATCCACCCAATATGCCTAAATGATTATCAACAGTATAGACCATTCCTAACCTTGCTTGTGGATAAGTCAATACTTTTAGAAATATTTATTTCAATAAATCAATGTGGATAAATTAAAAAGATAATCAAAACTAAACAATATATCCATTGTGGATAAGTCCTAAAATCACAATCCTAATAAAATCAAACTCATAAATAAATAATAAACCTTACAAAAATCCCCATGAATAATATTCACTAACCACTTATCTACAGACTTCAAATGTGGATAAGTCAACCTATTCAATCTTTTCAGGCTTTCTACGCATCTTAAGGTATATGGCCCAGCCAGTAAAATCGTTATACCTAGCCTCAATTCCCATATCCTTATCAGTAATAGTCCAGCCAGGATAGATTTTTTCCCATCTGTCAATATCAAAAGGATCAAGGGCAAACTTTATAAGCTTCTTCCTGGAGTACTTATGATCGTTAGTCCTCTCAAAAGGTCTCTCCAAATTTTGACTACAAGTCCATTTTCTTTTATAGCTAGTATGCTTGGCCATATAATTGGCCAGCCCCAAAATCCCGGTATTAATGTCCTCCTGAATCCTCTTAGAGTCAGGATATCCTATCAGGTCACCCTTTTCTTGGCCCTTCCTCCTAGGTCTTCTCCAGCAGTCCTCAACAGTATCCCTATCAAGGCCACAGGATAGTAAAAGGTGGTGGTGGTATCTCACACCCTCATCCTTGCCCCTAGGCTTCCTCATAGAAGTAACAATAATGTATTTCAATTCTTCCTCTACTCCCTGGGCCTTCATCCTAGTCTTAAGTCTCCTAATATAGTTAGTAATCTCTTTCTGGGCTTCATCATAAGACTTTGGTAGATACTTATCCTTATAAGTCAGTGATAAGAAAATATCATCCTGGCCAAAATTTGCTTCAGCCAATTGTACAAACTTTCTCCTAGCATTTTTATCATTCATCTTCTCCTGCTTAGGAAGAGTCATGTACTTTTTCTTAGACCTCTTGCCCTTTTTCCTTTCCAACTGATACTCAGATAAAGAATAGAGGTCCACCTCCATATACTTATCACCACAGTAAATCTTTTTTTCTCTAACAAAATTTCTCATATACCACCCATACTTTGTGTACCGTCGAAAAGATAATACCAATTACAAGCCCGTAAGGGAGCCTTTCGCAAAAGCTCCCAAAACTAGCTCAATAGCTTGCATTCAAGCGATTAGAGGGTATAATATTAGTACACAAACCGCTGATGAGCTTTCAAAGCTCATCTTTTTTTATAAACTTTCTTCTTCTACTTCTTCAATCTCTTCAAAATCTTTAAATTGCTCAACCCTTTCAGCCAACTTGTCATTTTCAGCCTTAACGATAAAAGGATCAATCTCTTTCCTAGCTGCATCAATCTCAGCCACCATCTTCTTATCAGCTTCCTTCTGCTGCAAATCAAAAATAGACTCATCAAGCTTAATAGCCTCGCGCATCATCCTCACATATCCATCCGCAGCCCCAGCCCCACGCTCATAAATCACACAAGACTTAATCTGACCTAATATATCCTCCATCCTATAAATAGCCTTAAGCACATCCTGGCCATCCGCCACATCCCTTTCGATATCTGGAGCAACTTCAAGCTTATCAAGCCCCACAAAAGATATAGCATGAGTCTCCTCATCCAAGATCTCAGCACTAGCCACCAAAGCATCCACATCACGTCTCCAAATAACGCCAGTAATCTTTCTCATCAAAACCCCGTCATAGTAGACAGGCCTCTCACTCTTTAGACACTCCATAGCCTCCTTAAAATCCAAACTCATACCAAACTCCCCACCAAGCTAATCACAAACAGACCAATCACACCAAAAACCCTATCAGCCTCCCTAGGACCAGCCAAAGCCAGCATACACATCCCACTAGCAACAATAACAATAATGCCTAATTCAATAAGCCTATCCTTCTTCCTAAGCTTCCACCTCCTAGGCACCCTATAAGGTTTGTTCACCATCTCATCATTCAAAATCCTATAAATATCTTTTCTCTTCAAATTATCCATAATATCCTCCTAATAAACTCCAAATTCCCTAAGAGTATCCTCAATCCCATACTCTTCAACCTCATCTGCATAGCAAGACCCAACAAATTCATCCACAGGACTCGCATCCTTATACACCAAGAAAAGCTCCCCCTCTTCCCTAGCGTAGTATCCCTTTTCAAGCTCTCCTAGAGCCTTGTTAAAATCTTCAATACTCATAAATCCTCCTTACTTAAATAAATTCATTTCGCCCCTAAGACACTTCTCAAAGGCATTCACATCCACCAAGTATCTCCACTTGATATTCTCACCCTCAGGCGGCAAACCAACCGCAAAAGTCAGCATCCCAGCCCTACAGGCCCTCCTCAAAACATCAATCGACATACCCGGCAGCTTATCCTTAGTAAATTCAAGACCCTCAACATATCTAGAGGGTAAATTATTATCAATAACCTCATGAATCTTTGTAATGGCCTTCTCCATACACAAACCTCCTCGTATATTATAGTTGTAGTAATAAATACTACATTTTGTTCTCAATC